>DATFFV010000446.1:0-8310 GCA_035249885.1 Gammaproteobacteria bacterium
TCGCGGCACGTCGCGTGTATGCGTTGCTCGCGGAGGAGCTTGAGCCCGCCGTGGCGCTCAAGCTCACGAGCGCAATCACGGGCGTTTCCCGCAACGCGCTCTATCGGCTCGTGCGCACGTGAGCCCGGTCCGCCCGGTACAATGAGCGCGGGAGTCGGCCGGGCAGCCGCTGGGGTAACACCTGGAGGAAAGTCCGGGCTCCATGGGCAGGGTGCCAGGTAACGCCTGGGGGGCGCGAGCCCACGGAAAGTGCCACAGAAAATATACCGCCCGCCGGCAACGGCAGGTAAGGGTGAAAAGGTGCGGTAAGAGCGCACCGCGCAGGTGGTAACACGCTGCGGCACGGTAAACCCCACCCAGAGCAAGACCGAATAGGGGAGCGCTAAGTGTGCCCACACGAGCTCCCGGGTAGGTCGCTACAGGTGTGCGGCGACGCGCATCGCAGATGAATGGCTGCTCTCGACAGAACCCGGCTTATAGGCCGACTCCCTTCAATCTGATCTGCCCGCGAGCGTGTCGAGCAGGCCTTCCGAGACCGTCAGCGCACAGGGATGTGCGCTGACGAGCCGCAGGGACGCACTTCCGGCGTGTCTCGGAAGGCCTGCTCGACGCGCTCGCGGGCAGATCCACCTTCTCTAACTGATTGCTGGTTCACATTTTTTGCCGCGGGTTTCGTTGACGTCGCGCGCGCCTGTGCCTATAGTTGCCGCGAAGTGGGAAAAAGTGGGAAAGAATGGGCCAGGCGGTCCGATCCTCGGTATGTTTCGCGGCGCTACCAAGATCACCCTCGATGCCAAGGGGCGGATGGCTATCCCGAGTCGCTATCGGGAACGCCTGCTATCCGCTGCCGGCGGTGAGTTGGTAGTCACCGTCGACCGCGATCACTGCCTGCTCATTTACCCACGCCCGGAGTGGGAGGAGATCGAACGCAAGCTCATGCGCCTGCCCACGCTGAACAAGCAGGTGCGGCGCTTGCAACGTTTGATGTTGGGGTACGCCACCGAGTTCGTGATGGACGGCCACGGTCGCATTCTTCTGACGCGTGAGCTCCGCGAGTTCGCGGGGCTCGAGCGACAAGCGATGCTCATCGGCCAAGGCAACAAGTTCGAGCTCTGGAGCGATGCACGCTGGGCTGCGCGTCGCGATGAGTGGCTCGCAGACGAAGAGGGCGAAGAGGCGGGCTTACCACAAGAGCTCGAATCGCTGTCTTTGTAGGGCATCGCCGCCGGTGACCAGAGCGCCTGGACATCAGCCTGTGCTGCTCCGGGAAGCGCTCGAAGGTTTGGCGTTGCGAGATGACGGTTGGTACGTCGATGCGACCTACGGACGCGGCGGGCATAGCGCCGAAATACTGGCGCGGCTTGGATCACAGGGACGGATACTCGCTTTGGACAAAGACCCGGAGGCGGTGGCTGACGCGGGAGCCCGATTCGGGCGCGACCCTCGTTTCACTGCCGTGCACGGTGGCTTCGAAGAGCTCGGGACTCTCGCGGTTTCCTGGCTCGATGGCCATGCGCTCGCTGGAGTGCTTTTCGATCTCGGCGTCTCCTCGCCGCAGCTGGATATCCCGGAGCGCGGTTTCAGCTTCGCGCACGACGGACCTCTGGACATGCGCATGAACACGAGCCGGGGGCCGACGGCAGCCGAATGGCTCGCACGCGCTTCGGAGCAGGAGCTCGCCGACGTGCTGTTTCGCTATGGCGAGGAGCCGGGCGCGCGGCGCATCGCGGCGGCGATAGTCCGCCTGCGTGCGACACAGCCCCTTGCGACGACGCGTGAGCTTGCGGATCTCGTCGCGGCCCATGCGGGCCGCCACGCGGGCAGGCAAGCGGGCCGCATCCACCCCGCCACGCGGACGTTCCAAGCCATTCGCATCGCGCTCAACGATGAGCTCGGCGCGCTCGAACGCGGGCTCACGGCGGCTCTCGCACTGCTCGCCACCGGCGGGCGGCTCGTCGTGATCAGCTTCCATTCGCTCGAAGACCGAATCGTCAAGCGTTTCATGGCGCGCGAAGCGCGCGGCGACGAAGCCTACGCCGGCCTGCCCGACATTCCTCCGCACGCGCGGCCGCGTCTCAAGCTCGTCGGCAAGCTCGTGCGCCCGACTGCGGCCGAGGTCGAGCGTAACCCGCGTGCTCGCAGCGCGCGGTTGCGCGTCGCAGAGCGCTTAGCGCTCGAGCAAGCAGCATGAGGAAGGAGGCGATCGAGCTCGTCGGCGTGCTCGCGCTCGCGGCGGCCGTAGTGGCGTCGGGCATTTGGATCGTCGACGCCGAGCACCGCTCGCGCCAGCTCTTCGTCGCGGCAGAGGAACAGGCCCGGGAGCTCGATCGTCTGCAGGTCGAGTGGGGCCGGCTACAGATCGAGCAGAGCACCTACGCCACGCATTCGCGCATCGAGACGCTCGCGAGGCAGCGCTTGGGGCTCACGGAGCCCGACGCCGACGCGCTCGCCGTCGTGCTCGACGACGGTGAGGCGCGATGAGCAGGACGACGAAGACGACCATGGCGGAACGCGCGCGTTGGCGCAGCGCGCTGCTGCTCGTCGGCTTCGCGGCCGCCGCTCTCGCGCTCGAAGGGCGAATCCTCTATCTCCAAGTCGTCGACAAGGATTTCCTCGCCGAGCAGGCCAACGACCGGCATCTGCGCACGCAGCAGATCTCCGCGCACCGCGGCTCGCTCACGGATCGTTACGGTGAGCCGCTCGCGGTCAGCACGCCGGTCGACACGCTCTATGCGAACCCGCAGGAGCTCAAACCCGAGCTCTATCGGCTTGGCGAGCTCGCGGAAGCGCTCGATCAGGACGAGGAGTGGCTCGCGCGCCGCATCACGAGCAGCCTCGAGCGCGAGTTCGTGTTCCTCGAGCGGCGGGCCTTGCCGGGCAAGGTAGCGAAGGTCCTCCGCCTCGGCTTGCCGGGCGTCAGCACGCTACGCGAGTACCGCCGCTATTACCCGGCGGGCGAGGTCACGGCGCACGTGCTCGGCTTCACGGACGTCGACGACCGCGGGCTCGAGGGGCTCGAAGCCGCCTTCGACCACTGGCTCAAGGGCGAGAACGGCGCAAAGCGGGTGCTCCAGGACCAGCGCGGCACGATCATCAAGGACGTCGAGCTCCTGGCGGCGGCGCGGCCGGGCCGCGATCTGCGCACGAGCCTCGATTTACGGCTGCAGTATCTCGCGTACCGCGAGCTCAAGGCCGCGGTGGTCGAGAGCCGGGCGCGGTCGGGCTCCGTCGTGATCCTCGATCCCGGCACCGGCGAGGTGCTCGCGATGGTCAACCAGCCGTCGTACAACCCGAACGATCGCTCGCAGTACGGCGTGGAGAGCTATCGCAACCGCGCCGTCACCGACATGTTCGAGCCCGGCTCGACATTCAAGCCGTTCGTGATGGCCGAGGCGCTCGACAGCGGCGACTACGACTCGAGCTCGCTCATCGACTCGTCCGGCGCGCTCATCGTCAACGACCGCATCGTGACGGAAGAAGGCTCCGATCTCGGCCGCGTGAGCTTGACCACGGTGCTCGCGCAGTCGAGCAACGTCGGCGCCGCGCGCGTCGCGCTCACGCGCGAGCCGCACGCGATCTGGGACGTGCTGTCCGGTTTCGGCATCGGTCGCCTCACCGACAGCGCGTTCCCCGGCGAATCCGCGGGCAAGCTCAACGACCCGCAGCACTGGCGCACCGTCGGCCAGGCCACGTTGTCTTATGGCTATGGAGTCAACGTCACGGCTTTGCAGCTCGCGCGCGCTTATGCGGCCATCGCGGCCGGCGGCACGCTGCGGCCGGTGTCGCTGCTCGCGCTCGACGAGGCGCCGAAAGGCGAACGCGTGGTCTCCGCGGACACGGCCCGCGAGCTCACGGCCATGCTCGAAGCCGTCGTGTCGCCGGGCGGCACGGGGCAACGCGCGGCCGTGCGCAACTTTCACGTTGCGGGTAAGACGGGCACCTCGCGGAAGGCCGTCGCGGGTGGATACAGCGACGACCACGCGGCGATTTTCGCGGGGTTCGCTCCGGCGAGTCAGCCGCAGCTCGTCGTCGTCGTCATGATCGATGAGCCCAAGGGCGCGTACTACGGCGGCGACGTCGCGGCGCCCGTGTTTGCGAACATCGTCTCAGGTGCGCTGCGCGTGCTCGCGATCCCGCCCGACGCGCTGCCCGCGCCGGCGCTGACCGTCGTCGCGGACGTGCGGGTGAGGCCATGATGGCGGCGCTCGCGACACGCGGCAGGACGCTCGGTGATCTGCTCGGCAGCGCGGCCGGCGGCTACACGCGTCTTGCGATCACGGATCTCACGCTCGACAGCCGTCAGGCGGGTCCCGGCGCAGCGTTCGTTGCCGTACCTGGGCAGCGCGAGCACGGTCTTAGTTTTGCGCGCCAAGCCCTCGAGCGCGGCGCTGCGATCGTGCTCTACGAGCCGAGCCCGACGCTGGCTGCGCCGCCCGAGCCGTGTCTCGCGGTGCCGAATCTCAAAGCGCGACTCGGCGAGCTCGCGCGCGCGTTCTACGCGACGGCCGGGCTACCGACGCTCCTCGGCGTCACGGGCACGAACGGCAAGACGACCGTCGCCTATCTGCTCGCGCAGGTGCTCTCCCAACCGCAACGACCGTGCGGCTACGTCGGCACGCTCGGCTACGGCGTGCCGCCCTCGCTCACGGCACACGGTTTGACGACGCCCGACACGCTGACGCTGCACCGCGAGCTCGCTGAGCTCGGCGCGCCGCGCGTCGCGATGGAGGTCTCGTCGCACGCGCTCAACCAAGACCGCGTCGCGGGCCTGACGTTCCACACGGCGATTTTCACGAATCTCACGCGCGATCATTTGGATGAGCACGGCGATCTCGCAAGCTACGGCGACGCGAAGCGCAGGCTGTTCAAGATTCCGGGTCTCAAAGTAGCCGTGCTCAATGCCGACGACCCGTTCGCGGCGACGATCGCCGCGGATCTGGCGCAGGGTTGCACGGTCCTGCGCACGAGCATGCGCAGCTCCTCCGTCGAGCTTTGGGCGCGGCTCAAGCGTGCCGATCTCACGGGCGTCGAGCTCGACGTCGCGGGTGCGTTCGGCACGGCCCGGCTCACGTCGAAGCTCATTGGCGCGTTCAACGCCGAGAACTTGCTGTCGGCGCTCGGCGCGCTCGTCGCACAGGGCATGGCGCTGCCGGCCGCGTGCGTGGCGCTCGGCGCTGCACACCCGGCCCCGGGCCGCATGGAGGTGCTCGGAGGGCCGCCGAGCAAGCCGTGGGTCGTCGTCGACTATGCGCACACGCCCGACGCGTTGTTCCGCGTGCTGACGACGCTCGAGGCCGCTTTTGTCGGCGAGCTCTGGTGCGTCTTCGGCTGCGGTGGCGACCGCGACCGCGGCAAGCGGCCGCTCATGGGTGCGGTCGTCGCGGATCTCGCCGATCGCATCGTGCTCACGGACGACAACCCGCGTAGCGAGGATCCCGCGGCCATCATCGGAGACATTCGCGAAGGTATCGGTGACCACCCGCGCGTCAACGTCGTCCACGACCGCCGTGCTGCGCTCAAAACGGCGATCGAACGCGCGCGACCCGGCGACGTCGTGCTCGTCGCCGGCAAGGGTCACGAAACAGAGCAACTCGTCGGCACCGAACGTCGCGCGTTCAGCGACCGCGCAGTCGTCGCCGAGCTTCTCGGGGTGCCGCCGTGATGGCCCGCACGCTCTCAGCCGTCGCTCGCGAGACCCGGGGCCGGCTCGTGGGAGCCGATCGGCCGTTCGGCCTCGTGAGCACGGACACGCGCTCGCTCGTCCCGGGCGCGCTGTTCGTCGCGATTCCCGGCGATCGCTTCGACGGCAACGACTTCGTGCCCGAAGCAGAGGCCAAGGGCGCGGCCGGCGCGCTCGTATCGCGGCTTGCGGCATCAGAGCTGCCGCAAATCGAAGTGCGCGATTCGCGCCGCGCGCTCGGCGCGATGGCGCGCGCCTGGCGCGCATCGTTCTCGATTCCGATCGTGGCCGTGACGGGTAGCAGCGGCAAGACGACGGTCAAGGAGCTCGTCGCCGCGATCTTGGGCGTGAGCCGCTCGGTCTGTGTGACGCAGGGCAACCTGAACAACGACATCGGCGTGCCGCTGACCCTCATGCGGCTCACGGACGAGCACGACGCCGCGGTCATCGAGCTCGGCGCCAATCACTTGGGCGAGATCGATTATCTCGGGAGCCTCGTGGAACCGACGGTCGGGATCATCACGAACGCCGCGGCCGCCCATCTCGAGGGCTTCGGCTCGCTCGAGGGCGTGTGCCAAGGCAAGGGCGAGTTGCTCGATCACCTGCCGCGCGCAGGATCTGCCGTGCTCAACGCCGACGATCGTTTCCGCAGCGACTGGGTCGCGCGCTCGCGCTGCGAATTCACGGTGACGTTCGGCTACGCGGCGAACGCGGACTGCCGCGTGCTCGGGGAACCGCATTCTGTGGCCACGGGCTCGGAGTTCCGGATGCGGCTGCCCGACGGCGAGGAAGCCGACGTCTGGCTGCCGCTGCTCGGCCGACAAAACGTCGCGAACGCACTCGCCGCGGCAGCCGCGGCTCAGGCCGTCGGCGCAAGCACCGAGGACATCGTCGCCGGACTCGCGCGCGCGGCGGCCGTGCGCGGGCGGTTGCGGGCAGCGCCGGGCCGTCTCGGCGCCACGATCATCGACGACAGCTACAACGCGAACCCGGGCTCGGTCCGCGCCGCGCTCGATCACCTAGCCGCGCTCAGCGGCCGCCGCATCCTCGTGCTCGGCAACATGGCGGAGCTCGGCGCCACGGCGCTCGAGCTACACAAGGAAGTCGGCGACTACGCGCGCGGCCGCTGCGACCAGCTCATCGCGATCGGCGAGCTGGCAGGTGAGGCAGCGCGGGTGTTTGGCGCGGCCGGCCAGCGCGTTGCCGACATCGAGGCCGCGCGCGCCGCGCTCGAGCCGTTGCTTGGCGCGGGCGTCACGGTGCTCGTCAAGGGTTCGCGCGTCATGGGGCTAGATCGCCTCGTGAAGATGCTCGAGGCCGATAGCGAGAGGGCCAGCTAATGCTCTTCTGGGTTGCCGAATATCTGACGGAGATCTACTCGGGCTTCAACGTCTTCAGCTACCTGACGACGCGCGCGATCTTGGGCGCGCTCACGGCGCTCGTGCTGTCGTTCGCGTTCGGACCGTACTTGATCCAGCGCTTGCAGACGCAGCGCATCGGCCAGCAGATCCGCCAGGTCGGTCCCGAGAGCCACTTCCCGAAAGCCGGCACGCCGACGATGGGCGGTGCGTTGATCCTGCTCGCGATCGCGATCAGCACGTTGTTGTGGGCGAACTTGAGCAACCGCTTCGTGCTGCTGACGCTCGGCGGCACATTGTTCTTCGGCGTCATCGGATTCGTCGACGACTATAAGAAGGTCATCCTGCGCAACTCGAAAGGTCTTTCCGTCCGCGCGAAGCTGTTTTGGCAAACGGTCGGAGCGTTCGGGCTCGCCCTCGGGTTCTACGTCACGGCCGGGAACCCCGCCGTCGAGCACTCGCTGCTGATTCCATACATTCCGGGCATCACGATTCCGCTAGGCGCCCTCGGCTATGTGCTGTTCACCGCGCTCGTCATCGTCAGTGCGAGCAACGGCGTGAACTTGACCGACGGCCTCGACGGCCTCGCGATCATGCCGGCCGTGCTCGTTGGCACCGCGCTCGGCATCTTCGCGCTGGCCGCGGGCAATACCATTTACTCCTCTTATCTCGGCATCCCGTACATCGCGGGGTCCGGCGAGCTCCTCGTTTTCTGTGCGGCCCTAGCTGGCGCCGGCTTGGGCTTCTTGTGGTTCAACACCTATCCCGCGCAAGTCTTCATGGGGGACATCGGTGCGCTCGCACTCGGTGCCGCTCTGGGACTCGTTGCGGTGTCGGTGCGGCAAGAACTGGTGCTGTTCATCATGGGCGGAGTCTTCGTCGTCGAATCCGTCTCAGTCATCATCCAGGTTGCTAGCTACAAGTTGACCGGCCGGCGCATTTTTCGCATGGCGCCGCTACACCATCACTTCGAGCTCAAGGGTTGGCCCGAGCCCAAGGTGATCGTGCGCTTTTGGAT
This sequence comes from Gammaproteobacteria bacterium, assembly GCA_035249885.1. Lineage (GTDB taxonomy): Bacteria > Pseudomonadota > Gammaproteobacteria > Steroidobacterales > Rariloculaceae > FEN-1219. The sequence goes on from DATFFV010000446.1 coordinate 8,057, forward strand.
CATCACCGTGATTTTGGTGCTGATCGGCTTGGCGAGCTTGAAGATCCGTTGATGTTGGCGGCAGTAGCGACGCAGTGGAGCTTAAGCCTGCTGTTCGGCGGCGAAGCAGCACAACGAAAGGACGTAGTGGTGGCGAGTGCCGCAGCGAAACATAGTCTCATCGTCGGGCTCGGCGCGACCGGGGCGGCCGTCGCCCGCTATCTCGCGGCGCGCGGCGAGCGCGTGCGCATCATCGATAGCCGCGCCGACCCGCC
>DATFFV010000447.1:0-6432 GCA_035249885.1 Gammaproteobacteria bacterium
CGAGCGGGCGCGCCTCGGGCGGCGGCGCGGCCAACGACGGTGGCGGCGCATGCTGGAAGCGCAGTGCCCGCGGATCCGGCGGCGGCGGCTCGACGGCCTGGACGTCCTCGGGCCGGCGAATCTGAATCTTCGAGAGGATGCTGATCGTGTCGTGCTTCACACGGTCGAGCGTCGAGCTGAACATCTCGAACGCCTCGCGCTTGTACTCCTGCTTCGGGTTGCGCTGCGCGTAACCGCGCAGATGAATGCCCTGGCGCAGGTAGTCGAGCGCACCGATGTGCTCCTTCCAGTGCGAATCGAGCTGCCGCAGCATGATCTGCTTCTCGATCTCGTGCATGACGTTCGGCCCGACCTCGCCGACCTTGCGCTCGTAGGCTTCCCCCACCGCGGCGACGACCCGCTCGCGCAGCCCCCTTTCGTCGATCGTGTGATCGGCTTCGAGCATGCCCGCGATGTCCATGCGCACGCCGAACTCGCGTTCGATAGCCTTGCTCAAGCCCTCCTTGTCCCACTCCTCCTCGACGCTCTCGGGCGCCACGTGCTCGCTCACGGTAGCGTTGACGACCTCGGCGCGAATGGCGCGAATGGCATCCGATATGTCGGTCGCCTCCATGAGCTCCGAGCGCTGCTGGTACACGACGCGGCGCTGGTCGTTGGCCACGTCGTCGTACTCGAGCAGCTGCTTGCGGATGTCGAAGTTGTGGGCCTCGACCTTGCGCTGGGCGCGCTCGATTTGGCGCGACAGCAGCTTGCTTTCGATGGCCTCGCCAGGCTTCATGCCGGCGCGCGACAACATGCGCTTGATGCGCTCGGGGTCGCCGAAAATCCGCATGAGGTTGTCTTCGAGCGACAGATAGAAGCGGCTCGACCCCGGGTCGCCCTGGCGGCCGGACCGGCCGCGCAGCTGATTGTCGATGCGCCGCGACTCGTGCCGTTCCGTGCCGACGATGTGCAGGCCGCCCATCTCGAGCACCTTTGCGTGGCGTTGTTTCCAGTCGGCGTCGAGCGAGGCGAGGTCGGCTTCCGTCGGCGACGACAGGTTGGCGCGCTCGGCCTCGAGATTGCCGCCGAGCTTGATGTCTGTGCCGCGGCCGGCCATGTTCGTCGCGATCGTCACGGTGCCGGGGCGGCCGGCCTGCATGATGATCTCGGCCTCGCGCTCGTGGAATTTCGCGTTGAGCACCTGATGCGGAATCTTGGCTTTCTTGAGCAGCCCCGAGAGGAACTCGGACGTCTCGATCGACGTCGTGCCGACCAGCACGGGCTGGCCGCGACCATGGCAATCCTTGATGTCCTCGATGATCGCGTCGAACTTGTCCTGTTGCGTCAGATAGACGAGGTCCGGCGCGTCGTCGCGGATCATGGGCATGTGGGTCGGGATCACGACGACCTCGAGCCCGTAGATCTGCTGGAACTCGTAGGCTTCGGTGTCGGCCGTGCCCGTCATGCCGGCGAGCTTCTTGTACATGCGGAAGTAGTTCTGGAACGTGATCGAGGCGACCGTCTGGTTCTCTTCCTTGACGCGCACGCCCTCCTTGGCTTCGATGGCCTGGTGCAGCCCGTCCGACCAGCGCCGGCCGACCATCGTGCGTCCCGTGAACTCGTCGACGATGATGACCTCGCCGTCCTTGATGATGTAGTCGACCTCGCGCTTGAACAGGCCGTGCGCGCGCAGCGCGGCCGTCAAGTGATGCATCAAGCGGATGTTGGCCGGATCGTAGAGGCTCTCGCCCTCGGTCAAGAGGCCGGCCTTGAGCAGCAGCCGCTCGACGTACTCGTGGCCCTCCTCGGTAAGGTGCGCCTGCTTCGACTTCTCGTCGATCGCGTAGTGGCCGGGCACGAAGAGCTGCGCCTTAGGCGGCTTGGCGTCGGTGTCGATCTCGATGAGGTGGTGGCCGCCCTCTTTCGCCTTGGCGAGCGCGGCGCCCGTCGACATGCTCCCCAACGAGTTGCCCGTGACGCCGAGCAGCTCCACCTGGGTGGACTCGATGTCGTCGTTGGCTTTGCCCGCGGGCGGCTTGTGGATCTTGAGCGAGGGGATGAGCTGGTTGATCCGCACGTAAAGCTCGGTGCTCTCCTCGGAGCGCCCCGAGATGATGAGCGGCGTGCGTGCCTCGTCGATCAAGATCGAGTCGACCTCGTCGACGATCGCGTAGTTCAAGCTTCGCTGGACGCGGTCTTCGGGACGGAACGCGAGGTTGTCGCGCAGATAGTCGAACCCGTATTCGTTGTTGGTACCGTAAGTGATGTCGGCGGCATAGGCCTGCCGTTTTTCATCGGTCGGCTGGTTGCTCTTGATGACGCCGACGCTGAGGCCGAGGAACCGAAAAATGGGACCCATCCAGTCGGCGTCGCGCTGCGCGAGGTACTCGTTGACCGTGACGACGTGGACCCCCTTGCCGCTCAGTGCGTTCAAATAGGCGTTCAGCGTGGCGACGAGCGTCTTGCCCTCGCCGGTCCGCATCTCGGCGATCTTGCCCTGGTGCAGCGCGATGCCGCCGACGAGCTGCACGTCGAAGTGGCGCAGGCCGAGCGTGCGACGCGACGCCTCGCGCACGAGGGCGAAGGCTTCGGGCAGGAGCGCGTCGAGATCTTGGGACGCGGTGTACCGCTCCTTGAGCTCCGCGGTCTTGGCTCGCAGCGCCTCGTCGGACAGGCTCGTGAGACCGGGCTCGAGCGCGTTCGCGGCCACGACGAAGGACGCGTAGCGTTTGAGCAGGCGCTGGTTGCGGCTGCCGAACACGCCGACCATGAAATTCGAGACGGAGCTGAGCACGAAGGGGGATCCTAAGGAGCGGGTTATGCCGCCTATTCTAAGGACCTCGGCCGGCTTTGGGCACCGGTCGTGTTCTTGGCGGCCATGGATGGCCGACATGCCGAAAATGCAGGAGCATTTTTCGGCTGCCATGGATGGCCGACATGCCGAAAATGCAGGAGCATTTTTCGGCGGCTGCGGGGAAGCGGCGTGCGGCTAGCGGCCGACGTACGTCAAGGGATCGACGGGCTTGTCGTTCAACAGCACTTCGAAATGAAGATTTGGGCCCGTGGCCCGGCCCGTATCGCCCATGCGCGCAATGACCTGGCCGCGGCGCACCGTGTCGCCGACCGCCACGAGGTTGTCGACGTTGTGGGCATAGCGAGTGACGTAGCCGTTGCCGTGATTGATCTCGACGAGCTGGCCGTAGCCGTAGCGATCGCCCGACCACGTGACGACGCCCGTGGCGACAGCCACGACCTCCGCGCCCTCGCGGCCCGCGAAGTCGACGCCCTTGTGGAAGGCGCGGCGACCCGTGAACGGATCGGCGCGGCTGCCGAATTGCGACGAGACGTATCCCGCCGTCACGGGCCGGCCCTCGGGCCGCACCTCGTCGCGCAGCTTGCGGTTCAGGAGCAGATCCTCGAGCACCGTGAGCTGAGTGCTGCGGTCGGCGAGCTGCTCGTCGAGCACGTCGAGCGCGCCGAGGACGCCATCGATCTGCGTGGCCTCGCTCGCGGCGAGCGGCTCCTCGGGACCGCCGAGCGACGGCGCCGAGCTGAAATCGAATTCCCCGTCCTTGAGGCCGGCCATCTGCGTGAGGCGCGTGCCGAGCGCGTCGAGGCGCACGACGTGGGCGTTCATCTGACCGATGCGCAACGCGAGCGCGTCGAGGTTTTGCTGCAAGGCGTGGCGCGTCGAGTCGACGATGGCCTGCTGCTCCGCGAGCTCCTCACGCCAGGTCGCGACTTGCGCCTCGGGATTGCTGACGCCGAAAACGCGGGCCGCGGCGACACCGCCGTAGAAAGCTCCGGCACAGACGAGGAGAGCGACGGCGGTGATGCCCAGCCAAGCGCGACCCGACGTCAACGCCACGTGGGCCAAATGGCCCCGATCCTTCGACAGGAGTATTAATTGCATGCGGTGCCGTGCCTCCTGGCTTGTACTTCTTCGATCCAGCGCCAAGGCAGGCGCCGGCATGCACCGCGAGTATAGGGGCGGAAATTGTCAAAAGTCACTCGGCAACCCCGCTATCATTGGACAAATTCCGGCAGATCGGTGGCTTTGCGTCCCGCCCTTTTGGACGGTTTGCCTTTCAAACGAGCAGCGTCAGAATGCAGGGAAACCCCTGTCTGCTCAAGAGAATTGACCTGAAACGTTGACGTCGTTCTCACTCCATGAATCGTGACCCGCGTCACATGTCAGAGCTGCTGCGGGAGGGGGCCCTGGCGAGCCTGCTCCGCGAGGCCAAGCGTCGGCGAACGGAGACAGCCCGCGTCCGTGAGCTGCTTCCCGCCGAGGAGGCCGCGCACGTCGTGAGCGCCACGACGAACGAGTCGGGCGAGCTCGTGCTCGTCATGGACACGCCGGCTTGGGCCGCGCGGGCGCGGTACGCCGTGAGCGCGCTGCCGCACGCCAAGGTCAAGATCAGGGTCGCGCCGCGCGGAGGGTAGACCGGGCGCGCTCAGTGGCTCGTGGCGAGGTGGTACGAGACCGGTGACGGATGCTGATCGTCGTCGAACACGACGGCTTCGTAGGCCGCCGGTACCGCGAGCAACGCACGCAGCAGCTGATTGTTGAGCTTGTGTCCGCACTTGAAGCCCGAGAACTCGCCGATCAGCGACGAGCCGAGCAGATAGAGGTCGCCGAGCGCATCGAGCACCTTGTGGCGCACGAACTCGTCGCGGAACCGTAGCCCGTCCTCGTTGATGACGCGGTAGTCATCCATGACGATCGCGTTGTCGAGGTTCGCGCCGAGCGCACGTTCACTGGCCCGGGCGCCTTCGAGATCCTTGAGAAACCCGAACGTCCGCGCGCGACTGATCTCCTTCAAGAAGCTCTGGGTGGAAAAATCGAGCGTCATGCTCTGGCGAAACTTGCGGAGCGCGGGATGCTCGAAATCGATCTCGACGTTGACGCGGAAGCCGTCGTAAGGATCGAGCCGCACCCACTTGTCTCCGTCCCGCACCTCGACGCGCTCGCGTACGCGGATGAAACGTTTCGGTGCGTTCTGCTCTTCGATGCCGGCGGACTGGAGCAGGAACACGAACGGCGCTGCGCTGCCGTCCATGATGGGCACTTCGGCCGCCGTGAGATCGACGAACGCGTTGTCGATGCCTAAGCCCGCCATGGCCGACATGAGATGCTCGACGGTGCCGACCTTGGCTGCATCGCGCTCGAGCGTCGTGCCGAGCGTGGTCTCGGTGACTCCCAAGGCGTTGGCCGGCACGTCGACGGGCTCCGGCAAATCGAGACGCCGGAAGACGATGCCGCTATTGGCCGGTGCCGGGCGCAGGGTCAGGTAGACCTTCTGACCCGTGTGCAGGCCGATGCCGCTGGCGCTGATCGATTCTTTAAGAGTGCGTTGTCGCACTGGCCGTCGCTCCCTAACGCAGGTGTTGCTCCGTCTCCTCGCGGCGGGCCGACAGTCGGCTAACGGCGACACGGTTGGCCGCCCCACTCGAGGGCGAGCAACCTACCATAGCGCCGTTTCCCGCAGCAAGGAACGGGCCAACAACCACGGTCAGTCCGCCTGCCGCCGCAGAAACGCCGGAATGTCGAGCAGATCCTCGAGGCTGTCGTGCGCCATCCCGTCGCCGACCGCACGCTTGCGCGCCACGGCGGGCTTCTCGAGCTCCGTGTAGTTCGGCTCGCGGCTCTTGTGCACCGCAGGCGCCGTACGCCGCACGACCTTCATCGGCCGCTCGGTGATTGCCGCGGCTTGGCCCAGGCCCGTCGCGACGACCGTCACGCGGATCTCGTCGGTCATCTCGGGATCGATGACCGTGCCGATGACCACGGTCGCATCGTCGGCGGCGAATTGCTTGATGGTATCGCCCACCTCTTGGAACTCGCCGATCGAGAGATCGACGCCGGCCGTGACGTTCACGAGCACGCCGTTCGCGCCCGACAAATTGATGTCCTCGAGCAGCGGGCTCGAGATGGCCGCCTCGGCCGCGATGCGTGCGCGGTCCTGACCGCTCGCGACGCCCGAGCCCATCATCGCCATGCCCATCTCCGACATCACGGTACGCACGTCGGCGAAGTCCACGTTGATGAGACCCGGCCGCGTGATGAGCTCTGCAATGCCTTGGACGGCGCCCTGCAGCACCTCGTTCGCGGCACGGAACGCATCGAGCAACGTCGTGCTCGGCCCGAGCACCGAGAGCAGCTTCTCGTTCGGGATCGTGATCAGCGAGTCGACGAATCGGCCGAGCTCGGCGATGCCTTGCTCGGCAACGCGCATGCGCTTCGGCCCTTCCATCGAGAACGGTTTCGTCACGACGGCGACCGTCAGGATGCCCATCTCTTTGGCGAGCTGCGCCACGACGGGTGCCGCGCCCGTGCCGGTGCCGCCGCCGAGACCCGCCGTGATGAACAGCATGTCGGCCCCTTCGATGACCTCCTGTATGCGATCGCGATCCTCCATCGCCGCTTGCCGGCCGATCTCCGGGTTC
>DATFFV010000448.1:0-8788 GCA_035249885.1 Gammaproteobacteria bacterium
GCTCAACGGGAACCGCTCGCCGAACCCGAACCCTTCGGCCGTGAGACCGAAGTCGGTGAGCTCCCAGCGGCTACCCGTGGCCGCGTCGCTCCAGACGATGCGAGCGTCTTCGAGCTCGACCTCGTCGACGCCGAGCGACGCGCCAATGTCGACTCCGCCTTCCGCCGACGCCGCGGCCGCTGCGGGCTCTCCAGCCGGCGCGCCACCGCTCAAGTCCTGCCAGTTGTTGCGGCCGCGCGCGTCGCGAGCGAGGTTCAGCGTGAGCCCCGTGAGCCGCGCGTTGCCGATCTCGACACGCTGCGCGAGCAGCGGCAGCAAGCCGACGCTCAAGCTCGCGCCCGCGATGCGCGCCATGGGCTCGTCGCCGAAGCCCGGCGCGTTGCTCAAAGTGGCCTCGCCCATCGCGATGCGAATCGTCGGGAACACCTCGAGCGTGAGGTCGCCCGCGAGCGTGAGCTGCCGGCCCGTGGCGTTCTGCACGGCGGCCGTGATGTCGTCCTTGTAGTCGTTCGGATCGAACAACATGGTGACGGCCACGCCCGCGACGACGAGCAGCAGCACGACCACGCCGACGACGACGCCGAGAATCTTGAGTATGCGGTTCATGGGGGTACGCCCGTGCCGAGAGCCCTCGTGGGAGCGAGGCGCCCATCCTAACAAACGCCGCGGAGCCCGAAGAGGCGTCGCCGCCTGGCGACTCCGCCGCTAGCCCGCGGCCTGCGAGGGCACAGCGCGCGGCATGGTCGTGAACGACGAAGCGGGGTTGTCGCGGTTCCATTGCGTCACGAAGCTCGCGATCTCGGCGGCCGGGATGGCGCGGCTGATGAAATAGCCCTGGCAACGATCGCAGCCCATGATCGCCAGCATGTCGAGCGCAGCGCGGTTCTCGACACCCTCGGCGCAGATCTTGAGCCCCAGGTTGTGCCCGAGCTCGATGAGCGAGCCGACCATCGTGTTGGCCTCGCGGCTATGCGGCACGTTCATGACGAGCGACTTGTCGATCTTCATCTCGTTGAACGGCATCTGGTAGAGCTGCGTCAGCGACGAGTAGCCCGTGCCGAAGTCGTCGAGCGACAGGCCGATGCGCTTCACGCGCAAGCGCGTGAGGATGCCCATCGTCGCCGTGGGGTTCTGAATCGTCGCGGTTTCGGTGATCTCGAGCACGAGCTGGCCACCGTCGACACCGTGCTCGGCGAGCAGCGCCGTGAGCCGATCGGGGAAGCGCAAATCGGTGACCAAGCTCGGCGGCAGGTTCACGGCGCACGTGAGCCGCAAGCCCTGCTGTTGCCAGGAACGCACCTGCAGGAGCGCCGCGCGCAGCATCGCGTCGGTGAGCTCGCCGATGAGGCCGCTTTGCTCGGCCAGCGGGATGAACTCGTTCGGCATGACGAGGCCCAACCGCGGGTGCTGCCAACGCGCGAGCGCCTCGACGCCGTCGACGACCCAACCGTTCTGCACGAGCGACGCCTTCGGCTGGTAGTAAGGCACGAGCTCGCCGCTCGCTATGCCACGGCGCAGATCCTCGACGTCGACCTGCGGGCTCTCGTGGAGCATGGCAGCGAGCTTGGTCTTCAGCTCCGCGACGGGGACCGGCTTCGCGAGCGTACCGCACATCGCAAGCCCGTGGCTCAACCCGACATCGTGCGCCGCAGCGAGCACGCGCTCGTCGCCGGCGCTCATGAGCACGACGTTGGCGGGGCACGCGCGCGACGCGAGCGAACGCAAGAGCTCGACGCCGTCGGCGTCGGGCAAGCTCAAGTCCATCACGATGAGCGAGGGCTGGAACGACTCGAGCAACTGCACGAAGGTCGCGCTCGACGGCGCGCACGCGACGGCGTAGCCGGTGTTGCGCGCCACACCGGCGACGAAGTCGGCGGCCGCGCGCTCCTCTTCGACGATCAAGAGCCTATTGACGTTGTCAGCCATGCATGAAGGGCCCAGTCGGTGTTTCGGCGAGACACGGCGCGACGTCCGCATCGTGCCCGTGCCGGGTCATGCCCGGTATCGGCCTACGACGACATTTTCTTAGGCGGCGAACCTAAGGGACAGCGGAACCTGTGACAGGGGTCTCGTTTCCGGCACGCGGATCGGCGAAACCTACGGCCGGCGCGCGTTTTCAGGCAGTCCGGCGGACGGGGAGGAGTGGAGCGGGTGATGGGAATCGAACCCACGCCATCAGCTTGGGAAGCTGAGGTTCTACCATTGAACTACACCCGCGACCGGGCCAGAGGCTACCGCCGAACCTCGATTTGTGTCCAGGGCGCCCTGGGCTATTGAATCGACCCCGCCGAACAGTAGTACTATCGGTGCTCGATTCAGGGGCGCCTCCCGAGACCTAGAGGCCGACGCCGGTTGGCGAGCACAAACGTGACGAAACGACCTGCCTGACGCCGCTTCACCCGCGTAAGGTCCGCAGCTTCGTCCGCCGGCCCGGGCGCGCGACAGCCGCCCAGCGCCGCGCGTTGGCCGAGCTCCTGCCGCGGTTCAATGCCGAGCGGCCGGCGCCGCTCGACCTCGTCGGCCTTTTCGGCCGCGCTGCGCCGCGAGTGCTCGACATCGGCTTCGGCGACGGCGAAGCGCTCGTCACGAGCGCGATCAACAATCCGGCTGTCGACTACCTAGGCATCGAGGTCCACGAGCCCGGCGTCGGTCACTTGTTGCTGCTGCTCGAAAAATCTGCGGCGACCAACGTGCGCGTGATCGTGCGCGATGCCGCGGAGGTCGTCCCCGAGCTGCTGCCGGACGCGAGCTTCGCGGCCGTCGACCTGTTCTTTCCCGATCCTTGGCCCAAGAAACGGCATCACAAACGCCGCCTCGTGCAGCCTAAGTTCGTGGCCGAGCTTGCACGAGTCCTCACGCCCGGCGGCTTGCTGCATGTGGCTACGGACTGGGCTGACTACGCGCGCCACACGCGCGAGGTGCTCGCGGCGGAGGCCCGCTTCACGCCGGTGGCGGCCGACGAGCTCCGCGACGAGCCCTTGGCCGTGCGGCCACCGACGAAGTTCGAGCGCCGCGGCCGGCGGCTCGGGCACGAGGTCGCCGATCTCTACTACCGCGCGCGCGTATGAACGCGTGCGGCCCAGAGCGCGGCCAGCACGGAAGGCACGGCAATCGACGCCGTGATCGCGAAGAACACGCCGTAGGCCGTCAGCAAATCGAACGAGCGGTCGAGCGTCTCGACGGCCACGCCCGATAGGCCCTTCAAAATCTTGCCGAGGATCGCGTAGAACGACGACAACAGCGCGTACTGGGTAGCCGCGTAGCCGAACGTCGTGAGGCTCGACATCCACGCGATCAACGCCGTGCCGGCAAATCCTTCGGAGAAATTCTCGAGCGTGAGCGCCACGCCGAACACGCCGAGGTCGGGGCCGACAAGCGACATCGCGGCGAGCCCGAGATTCGATGCCGGGCAGAGGAACGCGCCGAGCACGAGCGTCGGCACGAAGCCGAGCCGGACGGCGCAGAAGCCGCCCGCCGCGATGCCTACCAAGGTGCCCCACAGCCCCGCGCTCGCGCGCATCGCGCCGATCGCATCGAGCGATAGGCCGAGATCGGCGTAGAACGGATTCACCATCGGGCCCATGATGAAGTCCGGCAAGCGATAGAGGCTGATCGCGAGCAGAAGCACGAACGCCTTCATGCCGTGCGCGGCGAAGAACATTACGAACGGCCCGATCACAGCGTCGTAAAGACCGCGCAGCGTCCAGATCGGCGTGGGCGGAACCTCAAGCGCTGCACTCGCGACGAGCGAGTCCGCACTCCTTGGCTCGGCCGCGTACATCGCGGCCGCGACGCCCACGCCCATGAGCACGGCCATGAGCACATACGACATCTCCCAGCCGGTGCGCGCGGCAATGTTGAAGATCAGCGCCTGCGTGATCAGGATTGCGGCGCGATAACCGAGCTGGTACGCCGCGGACATGAGCCCCAGCTCCTCGGCGTTGCGCGAGCTTTCGATGCGCCAGGCGTCGATCGCGACGTCCTGCGTCGCGGACGCGAAGGCTACGACGAGCGCGAACGCGCCGAATACGACGAGGCCCTGCGCCGGCCCGATCACAGTCATCGCCACGAGGCCGGCGATGACCCCAACCTGCGCGAGCACGATCCAACTACGCCGCTTGCCGAGCCGGCCAAGCACGGGCAGCTCGACACGGTCGAGCAGGGGCGCCCAGACGAACTTGAGCGAATACGCGAGCCCGACCCACGAGATGAAACCGATAGCCGAGAGCTCGGTGCCCTCCTCGCGCAGCCACGCACCGAGCGTGTTGCCCGTCAGAAGGAACGGGAGCCCGGCCGAGAAACCAAGCGCGAGCATCGCGAACACACGCGGCTCGCGCAACGAAGCGAGAACGTCGCGCCAGCCGTGTTGCGCGCGCGGCTTAGCGGCCGAAGGCGCGTCAGCGGCTGCTTGCGCCATGTCGTGACCCGGTCTTCCGCGTCGGAGTCATGCTGGCAGCTTCGCCCGTGGCGCACGGGACGTCCACCCCCTGCCACTCGTAGTCGACGATGAGCGGCGCGTGATCCGAGAAGCGTCGCGCCTTGTAGATCGAGGCGCGCACCGGCCGCAGCCCACTGTGCCCGGGGCTCACCACTTGGTAGTCGATGCGCCAACCCGTGTTGTTGGCCCACGCCTGGCCTCGATTCGACCACCAAGTGTACTGGTGCGGCTCTTGGTTGATCGCGCGAAATGCGTCGACGAAACCGCGTCCCGTGAACAGCGAGTCGAGCCAGGCGCGCTCGGGCGGCGTGAAGCCCGGATAGTCCTGGTTCTGGCGCCAGTTCTTCACGTCGATGTTCCGGTGCGCCATGTTGAAGTCGCCGCAGAACACGAACGGCAGACCCAGGTCGGCGAGATCCGCGATGCGGCGGTCGAACGCGGCGAGAAAGCGGAACTTGGCTTCCTGGCGCGCGGGGCTCGAGGAGCCCGACGGGAAGTACGCGCTCACGACGGCGACGCGTTGAAACCGCGCCTCGAGATACCGGCCCTCGCGATCGAACTCGTCGACGCCGATGCCGCGCACGACGGCCGTGGGCTCGGCCCGCGAGTAGATCGCAACGCCGCTATACCCGGGCCGCTCTGCGCTGGCGCAGATGCGATGAAACCCGCGCGCCCGAAACGCGGCGCCCACGATCTGCTCGTCGTTCGCGCGGAGCTCTTGAATGCAGAGGACGTCGGCGCGCTGGCGAGCGAACCACGGGAAGAAGCCCTTGCGCGCGGCGCTGCGCAAGCCGTTCGCGTTGAAGGTGACGACTCGCAATAATACCGGCCGGTCGGAAAAAGAAGGCGATATGATACCCAACCGTCCGAGTCGAATGCCCATGAACGCCTACAAGACGGAATTTCTCGAGCTCGCGCTCGAGCTCGGGGTGCTGCGCTTCGGTGAATTCACGCTGAAGTCCGGGCGCGTGAGCCCCTACTTCTTCAACGCAGGGCTATTCAACAGCGGCTACGCCGCGGCGAAGCTCGGACGCTGCTACGCCTCGGCCGTCGCGGCGCTCGATTTCGAGTTCGACATGCTGTTCGGGCCCGCCTACAAGGGCATCCCGCTCGTCGTGCTCGCGTCCGCGGCCCTCGCGAGCCAGCACGACCAGGACTACCCGTTCGCGTTCAACCGCAAGGAGACCAAGGATCACGGCGAGGGCGGGTCGATCATCGGTGCGCCGCTCGCCGGCAAGGTCCTCATCGTCGACGACGTCATCACGGCCGGGACGGCGGTGCGCGAGGTGCTCGATCTCGTGCGTGGCGCCGGCGCCACGCCGGCCGGCGTTCTCGTGGCCCTCGACCGCGAAGAGGTGGCCCCGAAGGCGCGTGTCTCGGCCGTACAACAGCTCGAGGAGGAGCTTCGGGTCCCGATTCGGAGTATCGTGACGCTCACGGACCTCATCGACCACCTCGAGGAAGATAAGGAATACGAGCAGCACCTGCCGGCGGTACGCGCCTATCGAAACCGATACGGCGTGCCGCGCGAGTCCTGAGGGGCGGCTCAGACTGAGAGCCATTTGGCAAAATCAGCTTCCGACCGGGCTAAAGACGCACTGAGTTTGGTATATCTAGTAGTTGCTGGTTGCGGTCATCGGGTTGACATAACTTGCGCACTCGATTCGGCGTTGCACTGTTCCTGATTGCGGCCTTCGTGCTGCCGTCGGACAGTAGCGCCCAGAGACGCGACGACGGCCCACGCCTCTACCGGTGGGTCGACAAGAACGGCGTCGTCCAGTACGGCGACAGCATCCCACCCGAGTATGCGAACGCAGATCGCGACGTCTTGAACCGTCAAGGCGTGCGCATCGGCTTCGAGGAAGGCGAGATCACGCCCGAGGAACGCGTCGTCCTCGACGAGCGTCAGGCGGCCGCGGACCAGCGGCGTCAAGCCCAGCTCGAGGTCGCGCGCCGCGACCGCATGTTGCTCCAAGCCTACTCCACGGTTTCCGACATCGTGGACCTGCGCGATCGACGGCTCGAGCTGCTCGAATCGCAGATCAAAGTCACGGAGCTCTACCTGGCCAATCTCCGCAAGCGCCTCGTGGGGCTCCAAGAAGAGGCGAGCGCCTACAGGCCCTACACGACGCGGTCGGACGCGCCGCAGATCCCCGAGAACCTCGCGCTCGATATCTCGCGCACGACCGGCTCGATCAACGTCTACGAGCAGACGCTGTCGCGCACGCGCGCCGACCAGCGGGCACTGCGCGTATCGTTCGACAACGACATCGAACGCTTCAAAGAGCTCAAAGGCGGCTGACGCTTCAGCCGCGGCCCGTGTGGCCGAACCCGCCGCCGCCGCGCTCGCTCGCAGCGAAGCTTTCCACGACGTCGAACTCCGCCTGCACGACGGGCACCACGACTAGCTGCGCGACGCGTTCGCCGGGCTCGATGCGAAACGCCTGCGCGCCGCGGTTCCAGCAGGAGATCATGAGCTCGCCCTGATAGTCGGAGTCGATGAGCCCGACGAGATTGCCGAGCACGATCCCGTGCTTGTGGCCTAGGCCCGAGCGCGGAATGATCACGGCAGCTAGCTTCGGATCCGCGATGTGGATCGCGAGCCCCGTCGGGATGAGCTTGGTCTCGCCGGGGGCCAAGTCGAGCGGAGCCTCGAGGCAGGCGCGTAGATCGAGGCCGGCCGAGCCCGCGGTCGCCCGCTTCGGCAGCGGAATATCCTTGCCAATTCGCGGATTCAGGATCCTGAGCTCGATGCGCCGCGCAGTATTCGTCACGTGAGGACCTTGGGGTGGAGGGGCGTTCGTCAGCCGACGCGCGACGACGGCTTCGCGGTGCGTGCGACGCGGTAGCGCTCGGCGATGAGGTCGACGAGCCTGCGCGCGAGCAGCGGCTTGCTACCTTCGCCGAGCGCCTGCTCGCCGCCGCCGGGCCAATAGACCGTGAGCGCGTTCGTCTCGCGGTCGAACCCGCAATCCTTGCCCACGCGATTCGCGGCGATCATGTCGATGCGCTTGCGCTCGAGCTTGTCGCGAGCATGCGCGTCGACGTCGTTCGTCTCGGCCGCGAAACCCACGGTGAACGGCGCGCGCGGCAGCGCGGCCACACTCGCGAGCGTGTCGGGCGAACGCACGAGGTTGAGCTCGAGCTCCGCGGCGTTGCGCTTGATCTTCTGCTCTGCGGCCGCGCGCGGCCGGTAGTCGGACACGGCGGCACAGCCGATGAATATGTCGGCGCCCGCGATCTCGTCGTGCACCGTGCGATACATCTCCTCGGCCGTCTCGACGTCGATGCGGCGAACCTCGGCCGGCGTCGGCAACGTGACCGGGCCCGTGACGAGCACGACTTCGGCGCCCGCTTCGCGGGCTGCGGTCGCGACCGCGAACCCCATCTTGCCGGAGCTGCGGTTCGTGACGTAGCGCACGGGATCGATCGGCTCGCGCGTCGGGCCCGCGGTCATGACGACCTTGAGGCCCGCGAACGGCCGCGCCGCAAGCCTGCCCGACACCTCGAGCAGCGCGGCCGCAATCTCGCCGGGCTCGAGCATGCGGCCCGGACCTGTCTCGCCGCAGGCCTGGTCACCCGCCGCAGGCCCGAGCAAGCGCACGCCGCGCCCTTCGAGCGTGACGCGATTCGCCTGCACGGCGGCGTTAGCCCACATGGCCTGGTTCATCGCGGGCACGAGCACGAGTGGTGCGGTCGTCGCGAGACAAAGCGTCGACAACAAATCGGGGGCGAGGCCGGCGGCCAGCGTGCCCATGAAGTGCGCCGTCGCGGGCGCTACGACGACGACGTCGGCCCAGCGCGCGAGCTCGATGTGGCCCATCGCGGCCTCGGCTGCCTGATCGAAAAGGTCGTCGCGAACGCGGCGGCCCGAGACGGCCTGGAACGTCAGCGGGCCGACGAACTCGCGTGCGCCGCGAGTCATGACGACCTGCACCTCGCAACCGCGCTCGACGAGCCGGCGTACGAGCTCGGGGCTCTTGTAGGCGGCGATGCCGCCTGTCACGCCGAGCAGCACGCGCGGCGCCGGGGCTCGTTCGGTGGTTACCATGGGGTCTCCGGCGCCGAGCTTACTCTCGGATCTCTTGGGCTTTCCACTGGCGATTCACGCTTTTC
This sequence comes from Gammaproteobacteria bacterium, assembly GCA_035249885.1. Classification (GTDB taxonomy): domain Bacteria; phylum Pseudomonadota; class Gammaproteobacteria; order Steroidobacterales; family Rariloculaceae; genus FEN-1219. The sequence goes on from DATFFV010000448.1 coordinate 8,555, forward strand.
TTATGTCTCCGCGGACTAATCCGCAGTGCCGCGACGCCGTGGTTGGGCGACGATTCGCCTCAAGAGGGGTACATAAGGAGTGAGAATGAGCGGCGCCTGGCCCGTGTCGGAACGCCCGCGCGAGAGGTTGCTTACGGCGGGCCCGCACGCGCTATCCGACGGCGAGCTCTTGGCCCTGCTGCTCGGCACCGGGACGCGCGGTCAGAACGCAGCCGACCTTGCTCGCGGGCTGCT
>DATFFV010000449.1:0-2716 GCA_035249885.1 Gammaproteobacteria bacterium
GGGCAAGCCGTCCAGCGCTTGGCTGCGGCCGAGCTCCGTGAGGGCCCAGGTCGGTTCGGGCGCCTCGTCGATGGGCCGCCCCTCGCGCAGCAGTCCCGGCAGCGCGTGGCTCAACACGGCGCCGAGCGGGTGATGGTAGTACTCGGCAGCCCAGCGCAGCGTCGCGAGGAGCTCGGGCCCGATGGCGGGAACGGAGTCGAGCGTCGTGCCGATCGTCTTGAGCTTCGCGGCGGGCTGTGCCGTGTTGGCCGCATGCTCGACGACGATCCCGATGCGCTCGCCACGCCCGAACGGCACGCGGACACGGCAGCCGGGCACGGGCAAATCGTGCCCAGTGTCCGCGAGATAATCGAACGCCTCCGCGAGCGGCACGGGCACCGCCACTTTGACGAGTTGTCGACTATTGGTCATGCGCCCAAGGGCTTGCCGCTTACGGGGCCGCGATTATGTGAACAGAAACACCCATCGGGTCAACGACTTAACGGAAGCTTGCTCTGTCAACCGGCGCGCAACCCGGCCCGTTATCGGTAGCACGAGCGGCGGACTTAGGTTGCCGCGTGAGCCACGGAGTGGCGATCGTGGAGTTAGCATTGAGCATTGCAGAGGGTGGGGCGCGCCTCGACCGGGAGGGGGCTCTGGATTCGGGAGCTCAGATCGAGGCCTTCCTGCGCGAAGTCGAAGCGCGCGCGTATCGCATCGCGGCGATGAACATTCGCGATCGCCACGAAGCGCTCGACATCGTGCAGGACGCGATGATTCGGCTCGTGCGCAGCTACTCCCATCGCCCGAGCGAGGAGTGGCGGCCGTTGTTCTACCGGATCTTGAAGAACCGGATCCGCGACGAGCAGCGGCGGCGTACGGTGCGCTCGCGGGTGCTCTCGTTCTTCGGCGGCACGGCGTCCGAGGAGGAGTACGACCCGATCGCCGAGGCGCCGGGCGCAAGCAGCGACGATCCGCTCGAGCGCGCGACCTCGGGCGATGCGATGCAAGCGCTCGAGCGGGCGCTCAAAGAGCTGCCCGAGCGGCAGCGACAGGCGTTCATGCTGCGCAACTTCGAAGGGCTCGACGTGGCGCAGACGGCGGTAGCGATGAGCTGCACCGAGGGTAGCGTCAAGACTCACTACTCGCGTGCCGTGCATCGGTTACGCGCAATGCTCGCGGAGCATGGCGAGGAGCAATGGGCATGAGTGATGACAAAGACATGAGCGCTTTCGAGCGCAAGACGAAACAAGTGTTCGACGAGAGCGTCGCAGGGCTCGATGCCGCGACTCGATCGCGGCTCACGCAGGCGCGCTATCGCGCGCTCGAGGAGCTGAAGCCGCAACGCTCGCGGGCCTTAAGCTTCACGCTCGTTCCGGCCGGAGCACTCGCGGCGGCGCTGCTCGTCTGGTTCACGGTGGTTCCGCCGACCACCGTCGACGACTTGGAGGTCGCGTCGCTCAACGACCTCGAGATTCTGCTGGCCGAGGAGGATCTCGAGATGCTCAACGAGGATCTCGAGTTCTACGGCTGGCTCGAAGAGCAGCCGGAGTTCGCCAATGCGGGCGATGGCATCGGTTGATGCGCAGGCTCACGTTGACGGCGCTCGCGCTCGGCGGCTCGTGGTGGCACGCGGCAGCGCAAGCGCAGCAGGAAGATCCGGAGGCAGCTCCGGATCTCGACTTTCTGGAGTATCTCGGCGCCTGGGCCGAGGAAGACGACGAGTGGCTCGCGATCGAGGAATGGCACAAAGGGAACCCCGAGGAAGAGGGCGAAAGTGATCGCAAGAGCCCGGAGAAAGAGAGGACTGACGACGATGAAAGCGAATAGGCTCGTTGCAATCGGCCTGGCGGTGCTCGCGTTCGCGAGCGCCGTGCATGCACAGGGCATCGCGTGGGAGGACTTGAGCGAGGCCCAACAGCGGCTGCTGGCGCCCCACGAGGCGCGATGGACCGAGCTCGACCCGCTGCGGCAACAGCAGATCGCGCGCGGCGCGGCGCGCTGGCTCGAGATGAACCGCCGCGATCGCGGTGCGGCACAGGATCGTTTCGCGATCTGGAGCGGCATGACCGACGAGCAGCGCGCGAACGCGCGCCAGCGCTACGAAGAGTTCCGCCGCCTGTCACCCGCGGAGCGCGCGAGGCTCCTCGACGTCTATCGTCGCTATCGCATGATGCCGCTCGAGCGGCGCCAAGAGCTGCGCGACCGATTTCGCGAGCTCACACCCGAGCAGCGGCAGCGCCTGCGCGATCGGCGGCTGCAGCGGCCGCTGGCACGCTGACGGGGCGCTAGAGAGCCTTGACGGCCTGGACGAGCTCGCCGGCTTTCGCCTGGCCGTCGCCGTAGAGCATGCGCGCGTGGTCGAGGTAGAACAGCGCGTTCTCGATCCCCGAGAACCCGGCGCCCTGGCCGCGCTTGATGACGATCACGTTCTTCGCCTTGTCGGCGTTCAAGATCGGCATACCGTAGATCGGGCTCGACTTGTCGGTGCGCGCGACGGGGTTGACGACGTCGTTGGCGCCGATGACGAGCGCGACGTCGGCGGTCTCGAACTCGGCGTTGATCTCCGACTCGTCGTAGATGAGGTCGTACGGCACGCCGGCCTCGGCGAGCAGCACGTTCATGTGCCCCGGCATGCGGCCCGCGACGGGATGAATCGCGAACTTCACGGTGACGCCGCGCGCGATGAGCGCTTGGCAAAGCTCCCAGACTTTATGCTGCGCTTGCGCGACGGCCA
>DATFFV010000450.1:0-2396 GCA_035249885.1 Gammaproteobacteria bacterium
CTCGCCGCGCTCGAGCGCGCCGAGCTCGACGCCCGCGGCGCCGCGCACCGTCACGCAGCCCGCGAGCGCGTGCAAGCTGTGCGGCGACGATGCCGGCACGTCCACGGGCCGTGACTGCGTCGGCGCGAGGTGCTCGAGACGAAAATACTCGCAGTCGACGGACCGGTACACGCCGGGCCGCAGGGGCTTCCGCTCGACGACGAATTCCGCAGGTTGCGTAGCGCCGAGATTGAGCGCGCCGAGCGCGGCGTCGACGTCGATGTCGCGTAGCGGAAAACGTACGTTGTCCCACGCGCGAAACGTCGGCCCAGGCATGCGGATCTCGAGCGCGAGCACGCCGCGGCCCTCGGGGTTACCGAGCGCATGGACCTCGGCCGACGCGGGCCGGCCGCCGGCCGCGACGACGCGCGCCGGGTTGGCGTTGTAGATGACGTCGCCGGCGGCGACCGGAATCACGTTGAGCGCGTCGAGCATGGCCCAGTACACGGCGTGCAATGCCTTGAGACAGGTCTCGACATCTCTTAGGCGCGCGCCCGCCGCGAGCTTGGGCTTGAGCGTCGCGGCGAGCCCGCGGGCTCCGGCCTTGCGACGCGCGAGCCACGGCTTCAACGACTCTTGTAGTTTCTCCGGCTCGATCGCGGCGACGAGCTCGAGCAGCCGCTGCTGCTCGCGGCGGCCGGCGGCGAGTTGCTCGGCGAGCGCGGCGGCATCGACGTCGACTGCGAATCCCAGGCGGATCGTCGCGCCGGGATCGGCCGCGACGATGACGTAGACCTCGGTGTTCCCCGGCGGATGCGCCTGCACGGACAACAGCTCGGCCACGTCGAGCAGCTTCGGCAGCAACGGGTAGCGCCGGCCGTGCCGCTGCACGAACGCCTCTCCGAGCATGGTGTCGGCGTGCACGGCGAGCAGTGCCGGCAAGCCGATCGTCGAGCCGTCGGCGAGCATGAGCACGCTCGGGTGGCGGCGTGCTTCGTCGTCGGCATCGTCGGCCGCGAGCTCGAACGACTCGCCGATCGCCCGCTCGCCGGCGCGTCCCGCGACCGGCAGTCCTTTGAACGCCTTGAGGCGCGTGCCGCCCCAGGGCCGTTCCACGAAGTTGTCCCTCTCCGGGACTACGAGCCGCGAGGCCAGCTCGGCAGCGGCCGCTGTGTCGCCCTGGAGCAAACGATCGGCGGTGCTTGCGGGTGCCACGAGACGGTCCACTACGGGGATGGCGCAGTATGCCACGGTCGTTTATGTCAAAACGTGACTGAATACCGCGCTGCTGCTGATTCGGCGGCGTACCCTGACTCGCAATTTTGTTCACTTTCGGTTGTGCATGGCTAACCCGCGGGACTTAGCCGAACAGGCTTTCGCCCTCCTCCAGAACGCACTGAGCGTGTCGGAGGCGCGCGCGTCCGAGCTCGACGAGGAGCTCAAGCGCAAGCGCCAGCCGAAGACGCGTGCCGAGGAGCAGGTCGACGTGCTCACCCACCGGCTCGAGGCCGTCGAGGCCGAGCGAGCGCGCTGGGAAAAACAGGCGGGACACCTCGAGGAGATCGCCGAGCAAGAGCGTGTCAAAGTCGGGCAGCTCAAGAGGAAGCTCGAGATCGCCGAGTCCGGCCCCGAGAAGCTCACCAAGAAGGAAATCAACTTCTGGCGCGGCAAAGCCGACGGCATCGATATCGAGATCCGCGAATACAAGGATCGCCTCGCCGGCTTGCGCCGCGAGCTCAACGAGCGCGATGCGCTCATCGAGAAGCTTCAAGCTGGCGGCAGGGTCCCGGCCGCGAGTGCGACGGGCACGGCCGAGGACACAGGCGCGAGCGCCGAGCTGCGCCGTCAGCTCGAGCAGCGCGACAGTTGGCTCGCCGACCTTAGGCTCGAGCTCCATGAGCTCCGCGCCCAGCCCCAAACGCCGCCGCTCGAGACCGAGGCCGCGGTCGAAACGTTACGTAGCCAGATTGCCGGACTCGAGCGCGCGCTCGCCGACGTCCACAACCAGCGTGCCGCTGCGGACGCGGAACGCCACCGAAATCAGAGCGAGTTGACCGAGCGCGAGAGCACGTTGCGCGAAGCCACCGCAACCGCGGAGCGCGCGCAGGCGGCGCTCGGCGAGCGTGAACGCCGCGTCGTGGAGCTCTCGGCCCAGGCCGAGCACCTGCGCAACGAGCTGCGCCAGCGCGACGAGCGCTTGGCCACCCTCGTGCGCGACGCCGAAACGCTGCGCGGACGCCTCGAACAGAATGAGGAGAGCGCCGCCTTCGCGCGCGCCGCATTCGAAGCGCGCGAGCAGGAATATGCGAAGCAGCGCGAGCTGCTGGCCGCCAACGAAGCCGATTTTCGCGATCTCAATCACCGGCTTGCCGAGCGCGATGCGCTCATCGAGAAGCTTCAAGCTGGCGGCAGGGTCC
>DATFFV010000451.1:0-20981 GCA_035249885.1 Gammaproteobacteria bacterium
CGTTCACGAGCCCGGGCTCGCGGGCGCTGTTGAGCGAGACGGTCTCGACGTCGACGCCGTACGTGGTGCGCAGCGTAATGAGCCAAGCGACGAGCGAATCGAACGACGCGGCCTGCAGCGTCACGTCGATGCCGCTCGGCCCGTTCTGGCGCGTGCGCGGTTGACCCAGGCCGTGCTTCGGCGCCGTGTCGCTGACCACGACATACAGCGTTTGACCCGTCCCCTCGAGATTCACGGCGACCTGGCCAGGCCGAGCGGCTTCGACGCGCGCCACGTCGGCCAACAAACGCTGTTTCACTTCGACGCTCGCGCGCAGCTCGGTCGTGAGGTCACCTAGCGGCTTCAGCACCAAACCCCAGAGCACGATGACGGCGGCCGCGACCACACCGGCGATCACGATCCAGCGCTCGCGCGGTTGCAAGCCGAAGAACCACGCCTTCATGGCGCCGCTCCCACGACCCGCACACGACCCTCGGTGCCCGCGTCGCTCGGGTTCGTCGCTTCGATCTCGACGTCGAAGCGCGCCGTCTGCTCGATCGCGCTCGCGAACTCGGCGAGCTTGGCCACGCTCGGTACGATGAGCTGCAGGTCCATCGCGCGGTTGCGGTAGCTCAGCGTTTCGATACGCATCTCGGCATCGCGCGCCGCGGCAATCGCGGCGAGCGTGCTCAGGAAACCTTCGTTCGTCGTGCCCGTGCTTGCCCCAAGCCGCTGCTGCACTTCGCGTTGGCACCCCGACGTGCTCGAGTCGCCGACCACGCGTTGGCACGCGCCCGCCACGAGCTCCGTGAGCTCGGCGTCCGCCCGCCGCAGCTGCAGGAATTGCGCGCCTTGCAGCACGAATGCGAGCACCACGCTCGCCGCGACGAGACCGGCCACCCTGCGCCACGGCTTGAGCGCGGGGCCCCAGTTCGACCGCGTCGCATAGGGGCCTTGCAGCAAGTTCGTGCCGGGCCGTTGAGCCAGTGTCGCGGCGAGGTGCGGGAATACGCCGTCGCTCGCGACCTTGCACTCGGCGCTCGCGAACTCGGAGTCGAGCTTCGCGAATTCGTGTCGGTAGTGGTCGACACCCGCCTCGTCGGCGAAAACGCGGACGTGCTTGAGCTCGGGCTCATCGGGCTTGCGCGCGAGCACGATGTCGAGCGTCTGGCGCAACGTGAGACCGTCGAACGTGAACGGAGGCTTGCCGGGCTTGCGGCCCGAGACGCGCGCGCCCTCGATGACCAACACGAGCGTGTTCGGAATGTCCGGGACGCCGTCGGCTTCGGAGCACACCGCCTGAGGCGCGAGGCCGGCCGCGCGCAGCTGCGCGAGCCAGGCGTCCATGCGCTCCGTGGCGACGGCCGCGATCTGCGTCGCGCCCGATGCGAGACGCGCGCCGATCGCGAACGCCATGTGCTCGAGATCGTCGGCGAGCGACTCCTCGAGCGAGAAGGGGGCGATCTGACGAAGCCTCGTTTGGCTCGCGGCCGGAAGCTCGACCTGCGCCGTCAGCACATCGACACCGTTGACGAGCACCGTGCAGCGGCGGCCCGCGAGCGCCGCGCGTGCGGCACCGAGGGCGCCGCGTCCGATGCTGCCGACGATGTGGCCCGTCGCGTCGAACGCCGCCCACGTGGCGGCGCCGGTTTCGGACAAACGAACGAATAGCGTGTCGGCCAAGTTACTCGACTCCGAGACTACGAAACAGCGCCCGCGTGATTCCACTGCGGTCACGCTGCAACACCGAGCGCATCGTGAGCTGATTTGTACCGAGCGTCACCGTCGCGGTCAACAAGAAGTGCTCGCTGACGCCGTCGATCGTCTGCAGCACGTCGGGCTCAACGAGCCCTGCGAATGTGCTATCGATGTCGAGAAACTCGGCGTCGCCGCGCTGCTCGACGAGCGACGCCGCCGTGCCGATGTCGATGTTTTCGGACAGCGAAGCCAACACCACTTCGGAAGCCGTATTGACGTTGAGCTTCGTGCCTTGGGGTAGCGCCGCGAGATACGGCGCCAGGCGTGCGTAGCTTTCCCGATCCATGCCGCTGATCGCGAGGAGCTCGGAGACCGAAGTGATCACCGAGTTGGCAGTGCGATAGGGCGGGTCGGAGCTGCTGTACGAGACATCCTCGCCGCCGGTCGGGAAGCGCAAGTCCGTGTCTGCGTCGAGCCAATCGACGACGGCGCCCGCGAGGGACGGGTCGATTTCAACGAGCGCGAGCAGCCGCTCGAACTCTTTGCGCGCGAGCTGATTCTCCGTGCCATCGCGCGCGATGAGATTGTTGAGATTGAAGCGACCCTGGAGGTCTTCGAGCCTGCCCTGGATCGCGCCGCCGTCGACGGGCAGCGGCGGCAGCTCGATGGCCCATTCCTCACCGAGGTGGTCGGCATCGGGCGAGTCGACGAGATCCTGCCGCAAGATGTCGGCCGCCCATGCCTCGGCGCCTTGCACGTACAGCAAACCCTGATCGGCCGCGAGCGCGGCCGCGGCCCGCCGCTGGTCGAGCGTCCCTTGCCAGACGAGATTGACGGCAATCATCGTGCCGATCGCTACGATGAGGATTGCCACGATGGCGGCGATGCCGCGTTGCGATCGACGCGACGTCATCCGCTCGTCTCCACGAGCCGCGACACACGCCCGTAATCGTCGAGCTCGATCGCGAACTCGACCGCGCGCGGCCGCGCGATGAGCCGTTGCGGGCCCACGAGGCCGATCGGCGGCCAGTCGAGGTGCCATTCCCCCGCGGTATCGAGGAAACGCACTTCGACCTGCTCGACGCCCTCGAGCAGCTCCTGGCGCACGGGCGGCGTCGATAGCGTGCGGTCCATGACCGTCCAGTGCCAACGAACGAGCTTGTCTTCTTCCCAGTCGTAGGCGACGCGTAGCACCGTGCCGCGCGGCAGGCCTGCCGGATTCGCCCAGCCGGCGCGGCTGAACTCGAGCGCGAACTGCGCGCTGGGGTCGGCGAGCATGCTCGGCTGGTAGGTCTCGCCTTGCTCTTCGCGCGTGGCGCGGGGATGGAGCTGTGCCAGGTCCTGCGTCACGAGCCGCATCGCAAGCTGGATCTCTTGCCACCGCTCCGTGCGAGCACGCGCCTGCGTCTGTTGATCGATGACCCGGCTCAAACCGACGAACGCAATGACGCCGATCACGGCCACGATCGCGACCGCGACGAGCAGCTCGACGAGAGTGAAACCTCGCGACGCGGATTTCATCCGCGCTCTCCGCCGCCGCCGCTAGCGGGCCCCGGCATCGACCACTGCGGCGGCACGAAACCCGGCGGGGCAGGGGGCTCGATGAGCCCGGACACCTTGTGGACGACGGTCTCGGGGTCGTTCAAGAGCCTCACGGAGACATCGACGCGGCGCAGGTTGTCGACGTCGGTTTCGGAGACCACGATTTCGCAGCGCCACTGTTGCCCGGCGAATTCGACCTCTTCCTCGTAATCGCCTACGGCGGGCCAGGTTGGTGCCACGCTGAGAGCGGTTATCTGGTTCGTCGCGATCCAGCTCGCAAGCGTCTTCTGCTCGATATAGGCGGAGCTCACGGCGAAGCTATTCAGCGAGTTGTGGACCGCCATCATCCCGAGCGCCACGATCACGAGCGCCACCATCGCCTCGATGAGCGTGAACCCGGCGAACTTGGCACGAGTGGCGCTAATCGAAATCTTCCTCAGTGACGGTGACGGTGCCGTCGAGCTCGGCCGTGAGCTCGAAGCGACCCTCGTTGCCGTCGCGCGTGAGCTCGATCATGAACGGCGTGACCTCGCCGCTCGACAACAGCATGATTTGCGGCTCCGGGTTGTCGACGTCCTGCGACTCGAAGCTCTGCTCGAGCGGCACTTCGCGGCCGTCGAGGAAGAGCCGGAGGACGAGCTGCGGGCGCAGCGCGTGTCTGTCGAGCAAGCGGTCGGTGAGCGGTTCGACCCACTTCGACTGCTGATAATCGAACACGAGGAAACGGTAGCCCGTCTCCGTGAACATGACGCCGTAGTCGCGGGTCTGCATGAGCGCTTCCTCGTTGAGCAGGCCGATCATGCTGCGCAGCCTGCGGGTCTCTTGCTCGATCTCGCTGTCGTTGCCGAGCGCGCCCATCGACAACGTGGCGGCGCCCACGAGCAGGCCGATGATGGCGACGACGACGAGGAGCTCTAGCAGCGTGAAGCCGCGTTGTGCCTTCAGCGTGGCCGCGTCGTCAGGGGACCCAGTTACCGATGTCGGCATTGATGCCTTCGCCGCCTTCCTGACGATCGGCGCCGTAGGTGAACACGTCGAAGTCGCCGTGTTGGCCTGGGTTAGCGTAGCGATACGGCTGCCCCCAAGGATCGAGGGGTACGCGCGGCAGGTGCTGATGCCAGTTCGGGGCGCTCGCTTCGCCGGGACTCGTGACGAGCGCTTGGAGGCCTTCCGCGGTGCTGGGATAGCGGAAGTTGTCGAGCCGATAGAGATTCAGCGCCGTCTCGATGAGGCTGATGTCGGTCTTGGCGACGTTGGTTGCAGCCGTGTCGATCTGGCCGATGAACCTCGGCGCGACGATGGCCGCCAAGAGGCCGATGATGACGACTACCACCATGATTTCCAGCAACGTGAAGCCTTGCTCGGACAAGCGGAGCGGTGCTCTGATGACGCGCATGCGACTACCTTGGACTCTGCTGGCGAACTGCCGAAGAATCGGACCGAAGATAGCACAAGAGGTTCACAGCGTTTTGTGACGCCAGACGGCATTCCCGGGCGACCTAGCGTCGCCGCCAAGCGACTCCGAGATGCGTGGCCCGTATTAGGTCTACTGCTCGCTTGCCTGGCCCTCGCCGCGGCCGGCGACGAGTGGCGCGAGCTCGGCCGCTACGACCGCGATGCGCTCGCCGCGGGCGAATATTGGCGGTTGGTTTCCGGGCACCTGGTGCATCTCGGCTGGGGCCACGTCTGGCCAAACGTCGCCGCTTTGGTCGTCATCGGCTTGCTGTTCGAGGGGACGCTGCGGAACACCGACTGGCTGCTCACGGCGCTCGTCGCGGCCGGCGCCATCGACTTGGGCCTCTTTTTCCTCGACCCGGGCGTGCGGTGGTACGTCGGCTTGTCCGGCGTGCTCCACGGCTTCGTCGCCGCCGGCGCGTTCCAGTTACTGCTGCGGCGACAGGCGCTCGGCGCGATCTTGGGCGCAGGCCTCGCCGCCAAGATCGTGTTCGAGCAAACCGTCGGGCCGGTGCCGCTCACGGCCGGCGCGGTCGGCGGTCCCGTGATCGTCGCGGCACATCTCTACGGCGCCGCCGGTGGCCTCCTGGCTGCGGCCGCCGCACGCTTCGTTCGATCGCGGCGTTCGCGGGTATAATTCCGCGCCTCGCCGAGCGCAGCGGAAGCCGCCATGGACGTGTCCTCTCTACCGAAATTTCCGGGCATCGCCGGGCGCACGGCGCTCGTGACAGGCGCGTCGCGCGGCATCGGCCGAACGATTGCCGAAGCGCTCGCGCGCCAAGGGGCGACGGTCGTCGGCACGGCGACGAGCGAGCCGGGCGCAGCGGCGATCACGTCGTGGATCGCGGCATTGTCGCCGGCGAGTCGCGGCGCCATGCTCGACGTCGGCAGCGATTCGTCCGTCGAGAGTTTTTTCGCCAGCCTCGCGACCGCGCCCGAGATCGTCGTCAACAACGCGGGTATCACGCGCGACAACCTGTTGATGCGGATGAAACCCGAGGAGTGGAACGACGTCGTGTCGACGAACCTGTCGTCGCTCTATCGAGTCTGCAAGGCCAGCTTGCGCGGCATGATGAAGGCGCGCTACGGCAGGATCATCAACGTGAGCTCGGTCGTCGGCTTGATCGGCAACGCCGGGCAAACGAATTACGCAGCGGCGAAGGCCGGCATGATCGGCTTCACGAAATCGCTGGCGCGCGAGATCGCTTCGCGCAACGTCACGGTGAATGTGGTCGCGCCCGGGTTCATCGATACCGACATGACGCGCACCCTCGACGAAAAACAGGTGCAGGCGCTGCGCGAGCAGATTCCGCTCGCGAGGCTCGGCGCGACCGGCGACATTGCCGCTGCGGTAACTTTCCTGGCGTCCGACCTGGCCGGTTACATCACCGGCGAAACGCTCAACGTCAACGGCGGACTGTCGATGCAGTGACGGAGCGCGAGCCCCTCGGCGCGCGATAATCCAGCGATTGTCAACGGAATTCCGGGGTCCGCAACGGCCCGAGAGGTCGGTAGAATGGCCCCATCGATTCCAATACAATACGCGCCACATCGGCCGGGCCCCATGGTCCGGCCGGTCACTTAATAAGGGGTACGAACATGAGCAGCGTCGAAGATCAGGTCAGAGGGATCATTGCCGAACAACTCGGCCTAAAAGCCGAGGAAATCAAGAACGACGCATCATTCGTCGACGACCTCGGCGCCGATTCATTGGACACCGTAGAGCTCGTCATGGCCCTCGAAGAGGAGTTCGAGACCGAAATCCCAGACGAGGAAGCCGAGAAGATCACCACGGTCCAACACGCCATCGACTACATTCGCGCCCGTCAGAACGAGGCCTAGAGCACGGCCTAGCATTGGGCAATTCAAGCGCACGCCAACCTATAAACGCGGCCACCGACCGTGTCTAAGCGGCGAGTCGTCGTCACCGGCCTCGGTCTCATCGCACCCGTCGGCAACACCGTGGCCGAGGGTTGGAAAAACGTTCGCGACGGCGTCAGCGGCATCGGACCCATCGAGCATTTCGACGCGAGCGCTTTCACGACGCACTTCGCCGGCACGATCCGCAACTTCCAGATCGACCAATACCTCGAGCCGAAGGAAGCACGGAAGTGCGATCCCTTCATGCACTACGGCATCGCGGCGTCGATGCAAGCGATGAAGGACTCGGGGCTCGAGGTCAAGGAGGCCGACGCGCATCGCTACGGCATCGCGATGGGCTCAGGGATCGGCGGCGTCAGCACGATCGAGGTCAATCACTCGAAGTGGCTCGAGGGCGGCCCGCGCAAGATTTCCCCATTCTTCGTTCCCGGCACGATCATCAACATGATTTCGGGGCACGTCTCCATCAAATACGGCTTGACGGGTCCCAACCTCGCCGTCGTCACGGCCTGCACGACCAGCACGCACTGCATCGGCTTGGCCGCGCGACTCATTCAATGCGGCGACGCCGACTTCATGCTCGCGGGTGGCGCCGAGTACGCGACGACGCCGCTCGGTCTGGGCGGGTTCTGTGCCGCTCGAGCGCTTTCGACTCGCAACGACGACCCGAAGCGCGCGAGCCGTCCGTGGGATCGTGACCGCGACGGCTTCGTGCTCTCCGACGGCGCGGGTTGCATCGCGCTCGAGGAATACGAGCACGCCAAGGCGCGCGGCGCACGCATCCACGCGGAGTTCGCCGGCTTCGGCATGAGCGCCGATGCGCACCACATCACGGCGCCCGCGGAGAACGGGCAGGGCGCCTATCAGTGCATGGTCAACGCCATGCGCGACGCCGGCATTGCCCCGGACCAGATCGGGTACATCAACGCCCATGGCACGTCGACGCCGTTGGGCGACCTAGCGGAGACGGTCGCGATCAAGCGCGCGTTCGGCGACGCCGCGAAGAAAGTGGCCGTGAGCTCGACGAAGTCCACGACCGGGCACATGGTCGGCGCGGCCGGCGGAGTTGAAGCCTTGTTCACGATTCTCGCCCTGCAAGATCAAGTCATCCCTCCCACGATCAATCTCGACAACCAGGATCCCGCCTGCGATCTCGACTACACCCCGAACACGGCGCGAACCGTGAAGCTCGAAGCGGGACTCTCGAACTCGTTCGGCTTCGGCGGCACGAACGGCACGGTCGTCTTCAAGCGTTTGCGCTGACGACGGCGGACACCGTCTCGACATGACGGGTGCGCTCGCTTCTGTTACAAGACGATCTCAAGCAGTCGCCTGGCATTCGATCCGTGAACACCCTTTGGCTCGTAAACGGACAACCGACCGGCGTCGATCCCGCCGACCGCGGGCTCGCATTTGGTGACGGCTTGTTCGAGACGATGGCCGTCAACGACGGGCAGATCCGCTGGCTCGGCCTGCACCTCGACCGGCTCGAGGACGGCTGCCGCCGGCTCGCGATCCCGGCGCCGGCCCGTACCTCACTCGAGCAAGAGCTGCGCGCCCACTGTCCACGTGAGGGACGCGCCGTGGCCAAGCTCATCGTCACGCGGGGCTCGGGCCCGCGCGGCTATGCGCCACCGGAGCCCGCGGCGCCGACCCGCGTGCTCGGCATCTTAGCGTGGCCCGATTTTCCGACGGCCCGTTACCGCGACGGAATCGCCGTGCGCGTCTGCGAGATGCGACTCGGCGAGAACCCGGCGCTCGCGGGCCTCAAGCACTTGTGCCGCCTCGAGCACGTGCTCGCACAGCTCGAGCTCAAGCGGCGCGCCGCCGACCAGGGTTTGCTGCTCGATACGAGCGGCAACGTCATCGGCGGAACGAGCAGCAATCTGTTCGCTGTTTTCGGCGCCGAGCTCGTGACGCCGGCGCTGCTGCGCTGCGGAATCAAAGGCGTCATGCGCCGCGCCGTGCTCGAAGCCGCTGAAGCGCTCGGTATTCGAAGCGCGGAACGCGACTTCACGTTGGCGGAGGTCCTACGCGCCGACGAGCTGTTCATGACCAACGCATTGATCGGCGTCTGGCCCGTTGCGACGCTCGACGCGCAACGTTTTGCCGTCGGGCCGGTCACGAAGCGATTGATGGCTCACTTGGGCTGCCGTCATGGCGCGTAGGCGCGCGGCCGTCGCTCTCGCAGTATTCGCCGCGCTCGTGCTCGGCGCGGCGGGCCTCGCGGCGTTCGGGTGGCAGGCGTTGCACGCGCCCTTGCCGGTTCCCACGGGGGGGGCGACGCTCGATGTGGCGAGCGGTATGGGGTTGCGCAACGTCACTGCCGACTTGGCGGAACGCGGCCATCTCCGCTACCACCGGTTGCTCGCGATCTACGGTCAATTCATGGGCGACGCCACGCGGATTCGCGCGGGAGAGTATCTCCTTACGCCCGACATGACGCCGCTGACGCTGCTCGACAAGCTCGTGGCAGGCGAGGTCGTGCTGCATCAACTGACGATCGTCGAGGGCTCGCGCTTCGCCGATATGCTCGAGGCGCTGCGCGCCCACCCGGCGATCGTCGCGAGCACGCTCGACGGCGACGCGATCATGGCCGCGCTCGGAGCGCCCGGCGTGCATCCCGAGGGTCAGTTCTTCCCCGACACCTATCGATTCGCGCGCGGCACGGCGGAGCTCGACGTGCTGCGCAGAGCGCACGAAGCGCTCGTGACTCGGCTCGAGGCTGCCTGGCGCAATCGCGACCCTGCCATCACGCTCCGATCGGAGTACGACGCGCTCGTGCTCGCGTCGATCATCGAGAAGGAAACTGCACTCGAGGCCGAACGTCCACTCATCGCCGGCGTTTTCCACCGACGGCTCGAGCGCAACATGCGCCTACAGACCGACCCGACCGTGATCTACGGGCTCGGCGCGACCTACGACGGCAACCTTCGGCGCCAAGACCTCGACACCGATGGGCCGTACAACACCTACACGCGCGCCGGCCTGCCGCCGACGCCGATCGCCCTGCCGGGCCAGGGCTCGATAGAAGCGGCCGTGTCGCCCGATAGCGGCGACGCCATCTATTTCGTCGCAACGGGCCGCGACGATGGCAGTCATTATTTCTCCGCGACGTACGAAGAGCATCAGCGCGCGCTGGGCGAATATCTGCAGCAACTGCGCTCGAGGGACCGGTGAACGGGCGCGGTGCGTTCATCTCGCTCGAAGGCATCGAAGGCGTCGGGAAGTCGACGAATCTCGCCTTCGTCGCCGCTGCCATGCGCCACGCCAACATCGAGGTCGTCACGACGCGCGAGCCGGGCGGCACGCCGTTCGGCGAGCGCGTGCGCGAGTGGATCCTCGACGGCGATCATGGGCGACTCTCGGCGGAGATCGAAGCGCTGCTCATGTTCGCGGCGCGCGCGCACCACCTGGAGCAGGTCATCGAGCCGGCGCTCGCAGCCGGGCGCTGGGTCGTCTGCGATCGCTTCACCGACGCGACGTTCGCGTACCCGGGCGGCGGGCGCGGCGCGAGCAAAGCGCTGCTCGAGAGCTTGCAGACGGAGATTCAGCGGGGGCTCGAGCCCGACCTCACGTTGCTACTCGACGCACCGCTCGACGTCGGCCGGTCACGGATCAGCTCCCGCAAGCCCGATCACTTCGAGCGCGAGCAGCGGCCATTCTTCGAACGCGTGCGAGGAACCTATCTCGCGCTGGCCCGAGAGCAGCCGCAGCGCATCAAGATCATCGACGCCGCGCAGCCGCTCGAGAACGTGCAGCAGCAAATCGGCACCCACGTGCGGGCGCTCATCGAGCGGTTTGCGAGGTCGAAGGCATGACTTCGCCGATCGAGCCGCTGACGCACCGGTTGCTACCGTGGCTCGCACCCGCGCTCGCCCAATTCGACGCGGCACGCACGCGCCGACAACTCGGGCACGCGTGGCTCCTCTCGGGCGCAGAAGACCTCGGCAAGATCAACTTGGCACTCGTGCTCGCCCATCGGCTGCTCGGCGTCGAAGCTATGCCGGCGACGCTCGATGCCGATACCGTGCTCGCGGTGCTGGCGCAGCGCCACACTCCCAGCGACCGGCACCCGGACTTGCATTGGTTGTACCCGGAAGAAGACAAGGACACGATCTCGATCGAGCAAGTCCGGGCCGTCATCGACGCGTTCGCGCTGACGGCGCATCGCGGCGTCGCCAAGGTCGCGGTCATCGAGCCGGCCGACGCGTTGACTATCCCCGCCGCCAACGCGCTGCTGAAAACGCTCGAGGAGCCAACGCCCGACACGTACCTGTTGCTCGTGAGCCACCGACCCGGGCGACTACCGGCCACGATTCGCAGCCGCTGCCAACATCTGAAGCTCGAGTCGCCGCTCGCACCGACGCTGGCTGCTTGGCTCGGCGTGGCGCCGGCGGCCGTAGGCGTTGCGGCCGACAGCGTAGGTCCGGCGCCGTTGGCGATTGCGAGGGCGATCCGGGCTGGTGACTACAATGTTTTCAATGAGTTACAGAGTGCTTTGACACAACTGTGTGAAGATCGCCTGGACCCCTTGGCCGTCGCGCAATCCTGGGCGAAGGACCGGACGGATGTCGCGCTCGCGTGGCTCGGGCGGCGCCTTCATGCGGAGATTCGCCTGCGGCTCGGGGACGGTTCGACCGAGGTCACAGTTCCCGGTAGCACGGCGTTGCATAATGCATGGCAAGGCGTGCCGACGCGCACGCTGTTCGACCAGCACGCCAAGGCCGAGCAACTGCGAAATCTGCTGGGCTCGGGGCTCAACGTCGAATTGGCATTGCAGGCATTGTTGAACGGTTTTGTGGGTAATCGAGGCCGATCGTGAGCAAACCGGGACTGCTGACGCTGACCATCAAGGACAAGAGCGCCTTGTATCTGGCCTACATGCCGTTCATCAAGAACGGCGGGCTCTTCATTCCCACGAACTCGAGCTACAAGCTCGGCGACGAAGTGTTCATGCTGCTCAACGTCATGGGAGAAGAGGAGAAGATCCCCGTGGCGGGGCGCGTCATTTGGCTCACCCCGAAGGGCGCCCAGGGCAAGCGCACGGCCGGCATCGGTGTGCAATTCAGCGAGCAGGATCAGGGGAACACGCAGAAGCGCATCGAGAACTATCTCGCCGGCGCGCTCGGCGGCGACAAGCCGACGCACACGCTCTGAAGACTACGCCGACAACCCCGTTCGATTGAGACCGCCTTTCAGCACGTAGGTCTGAAAGCCTCGCTCGTTGAGGATGAACGCGCCCGCCGAGCTGCGGCGCCCCGTGTCGCAGCACACCACATATTTCACCGATGAATCGAGCGTCTTGAGCTTCAAGCGGATGAAGTAGAGCGGTACGTTGATCGCGCCCTCGTTGTGATATGCCTCGAACTCGGACGGCAAGCGCACGTCGAGCCACTGGCCGCCTTCCTGGATGAGCTTCTCGGCGGCCGCCTCATCCACCCAATCGAGCATCGGCTCGTTGAGAAGCTTGCGGAAGTCGTCCTTGCCGAGCCGCATCAACGAGCCGTCAGTCTCCATGGCGACCGTCGCGTTTCGCTTCGCCTCGGAGATCAGCGCTTCCTCGCCGAAGGTGTCGCCGACTTGCAGCTCCGCCAAGCGGATGCCTTCCTTGTTGAGCGGGGTCTCGCGCGTCACGACACACTTGCCGCGCGTGATCACGTAGAAGTAGTCGCCTTCGTCGCCCTGCTTGATGACGACCTCGCCAGCCTTGCAGTTGACCTGCTGCAAGCGCATGAAAATCGCTTGGATGTTCGCCGGCGGAATCTTGTGAAAGGCCTTCGTCTGCAGCAACGTCGTCATCCAGTCGTCGCCGCCGCCAACTTCACCGCGCAGCTCCGCCACTTCGTAGGAGCCCGTCTGATCCCACGTGAGCATCACGTCGAGCAGGTCGCTGTCGATCGTGATGTACTCGACGCTGCTCGTCGCAATCGCCGTGTGCCGCCGCGGTAATTTCGGGGACAGGGGATTGCGCGCATCCTCGCTGCCGCCCGTGATTCTGCTCGAGGTTTGCGGGCCTTCCCGGAGCTCCACCGTGCCCGTGAGCACGTAGACCGTGCGCTTCTCGGCGTCGCCTTCACGAAACAACGCCTCGCCCGGCTGCGCATCGCGCACCTTGGTCTTCTTGACCAATGCAGCGAGGTTGTCCTTCTTCAGGCTGTCAATCGGCGAGAACGCCTTGAGTTGAGCGATGTCGACTTGCTTGGTCATCCGAGGGTGAATGGAGCGTGAAAAGAAGAACTTAGCCGAGGTAAGTAGCGCTCGGAGTCTAGCATAGGGACCCCGGCCCTCAGTGCTAACGGTTTCACGCCGGGCGCGATAGCTGCTGCCAACCTTCGTGCGGTGTGAAGCGCGTCCCAAAACGCTCCGCAAGCCCCCGCAGTGCCGCGACGACGTCCGCGACCCCGCGTTGCTGGGCGTACCGAATCGGGCCGCCTGTGAACGGCGCAAAGCCGGCGCCAAAGATCACGCCGGCGTCCAACAGGTCCGAATCCGCGACCACGCCTTCGTGCAGGCAAGCGACCGCCTCGTTGATCAGGGGCAACAACAATCGATCGGCGAGGCCGGCGTCCGTACGGCCCGCGCCACGTTGTTTGATCGGCTTGCCCTTGGCATCGTATGCGTAGAAACCGCGGCCCGTCTTGACGCCGAGCTCCCCCTTGGCGACTTTGGCGCGCAGCGAGTCAGGCGGCACCGCGCCGAGCACACCGCTCAAAATCTCCGCGACGTGCAGAGCGACATCGAGGCCGACTCGATCGGCGAGCTCGACGGGCCCCACGGGCATGCCGAACGACTTCGCCGCCGCGTCGATGCTCTCCAGGTTGTGGCCATCCGCGTGCGCGTGCAGGGCCTCGAGCATGTAGGGCGTGAGCAATCGGTTGACGACGAAGCCGGGCGCGCTGCGGCAGGGAAGGGGGAGCTTCCCGATCTTCGTGACGAACGACAGCGCCGCCTGCATCGTCTCGGCGGACGTTTGCGCACCGCGGATCACTTCGACGAGCGGCAGGCTGGCCACGGGGTTGAAGAAGTGCAGCCCGACGAACAGCTCCGGTCGACTGAGCGCGCTCGCCAACGTCTCGAGCTCGATGCTCGACGTGTTGGTGGCGATCAACGCGCCTGGCCGAAGCTTCGGCTCGAGATCGCGGAACAGAGCGCGCTTCACGTCAGCCTTCTCGACGATCGCTTCGACGACGAGATCCGCGGTGCCGACTTGCTCAGCCGCGAGGTCGACACGCAAACGGCCCATGGCGGCCTCGGCCTCGCCGGGTGCTCGCAACCGTTTGCTGAACAATTCGCGAGCGCGCGCCAACGCGGGCTCGACGAACTGTAGCGCACGGTCTTGGACGGTGACGGTCAGCCCCTGAAGCGCGCACCAGGCAGCGATGTCCCCGCCCATCGTGCCGCCGCCGACGACGTGGACATGACGCACAGCGCTCCCCTTCGGCGCGAGGTTGCGCAACCGCTCGCGCAGCTCGAAAACGCGGACGAGGTTGCGACACGTCGGCGTGACGAGCAGGCGACCGATCGACGTGACTTCGTCACGGAAAGCGTCTGCCCCACGAGCCCCGTGGCGTTCCCAGAGGTCGACGATCGCGTAAGGCGCCGGGTAATGCTCGGGACTCGCTCGCCGCCGCACCTCGCGGCGCATCCTCGCCGCGAGGAAACCGCGCAGCGGCGCTCGAGAGAGCAGTGCGAGGTACCACGGCGCACGATGCGGGCGCGGGCGAGCGGCGACGAGGTCGCGGGCGACAGCGCGCAGCTCGGTCGCAGCGACGACGCGATCCACGAGACCGGCGCGCAGCGCCTCGCGTGGCGAAATCGAACGACCCGACAGCATGAGGTCGAGCGCCAGCGGTGCGCCGAGAATCTGCACGGCCCGTACGGTGCCACCGAACCCCGGATGGATGCCGAGCTGAACCTCGGGCAGCCCCAGCGTTCGCTGGTAGGACTCGGCGGCGACGCGATAGTCGCAAGCGAGCGCGAGCTCGAGACCGCCGCCGAGAGCAAAGCCGTCGATTAATGCGACGGTCGGCACGCCGAGCTCCGCGAGGCGCCCGAGCAAGGCTTGGCCGCGCCCGGCCATTTCCGTCCCTTCGGCGGCGTCGCGCAGGCGACCGAACTCTTTGATGTCGGCGCCGAGGATGAAACCGGTCTTCTTGGCCGATTCGAAGACGACGCCACGCAAGTTGGCACCCTTAAGGGCGTCGAGCTCGCGCGCGAGCTCTTCGAGCACTGCCGCCGAGAGCGTGTTGGCTGCCGATTCCGCCTTATCGAACGTCAGCCAGCAGATCGCGTTCTCGTCGATGGTCCTACGCCAGTGTATCGCCTTGCCCGCAGCGGGAATCATGCGGCGGCCTGTGTCCGCCGTTCGACCTCGAAATCGCAGATGAGCGGCAGGTGATCCGAGAACTTGACAGCGGGCACGGCGAAGTGCGTGACGCGAATGCCTTCACCATAGAGAACGAAATCGAGCTCCTTGCGGGGAGAGCGACTCGGATAGGAGGGCAGGCCGCGCACGTTCGCGCTGCGGAGCTTGCACGCCTTCATGAAGAGATAGATTTCGTGCTCGCCCCAAAACGTGTTGAAGTCGCCGGCGATGAGCACGGGCTTGCGAGACGCCATGACGAGATCGTGGAGATGCTGGAGCTGCGTATGACGATGTCGATACTTGAGCGACAAGTGAACGAGAAAGATGGCGCAGTCTTCGAGCTCGAGCTCGATGATGAGGCGTTTGATGCCCTTCTCGAAGTAGTGGAAACGCTCGCCGTGAACGCGCGGCGCCGCGAGAAACGCGTTGCCCTGTTTTCTCAGGATCGGCAGGTGTTGATTCAACGAACGCATGCCGTACTTGCACAGGTAAACGGAATAGTGGCCCAGCGCCCGTGCGATTACGTCGGCCTGGTTGATGCTGCGCGTGCGGATCGAGCCCGTATCGACCTCGATGAGGCCGACGATGTCGGGGTCTTGCGACTTGATGAAGTCGGTGATGCGCTGCAGGTTGGTGCGATTGCCGAGCAGATAACCCATTCCCGGCAACGGCCAATGCAACGCCGACCCCAGACCGAGGCCGTAGCGAATGTTGTAAAGCAGCAGCCGCATCGTCGGTTTAGTGTACCGGACACTTCGTACCGGCATTGTGAAATCGGTCCGCGCCACGGCGACGGCGTTCGTTGCAAACGCGTTGCGGCAGTAGTAGCGTCCGCCCCAATCGATTGCGGGACGGAAGAATGTCTGAGAACAACCCCATTCGGATCTTCGTGACTCACGCCTTCGCGAGTCATCCGGACTACCATCGCGTGTTCGAGTACCTCGAGTCGGTGCCGAACTTTTTTTACCGCAACGTGGGCGTGCCCGATCACCTGCCGCAAACGAGCGGCAAAGAGGCCCTCAAGGAAGAGTATCGGTTGCAGCTCAAGACCGCCGAGGTCGTCGTCGTGCTGAGCTCGCTATACGCGGAGAACGAGTACTGGACCGCGTATCAGATGGACGTGGCGCAGGCGGCCAACGTGCCGCTCGTAGTGATGGAACCGTTCGGCGTGAACGCGAAAGTGCCCGCCGAACTGGCCAAGCGTGCCGCCGAAGTCATCGGCTGGAACGAGCGGCTCATCGTCGATGCCGTGCGCCGCCAGGCCCGCCATGAAGACACGCATCGTTGGGACACGATCGAGTTCAAACTCTGACGGCGTGCGCGGCCGCTGTGGACCATGATGGGCCGGCCGATCGTCATCGCACATCGGGGTGCGAGCGGCTATCTGCCCGAGCACACGCTCCCGGCGAAAGCGCTCGCCTACGGGCTCGGAGCGGATTTCCTCGAGCAGGACGTCGTCGCCACGCGCGACGGCCGGCTCGTCGTGCTCCACGATGTTTACCTCGACGACGTCACTGACGTCGCGCAGCGCTTTTCCGGCCGGCACCGTAAGGACGGGCGTCACTACGTCGTCGACTTCGACCTCGCAGAAATCGAGACGCTGACCGTTTTCGAGCGCCGCGCGCCGGCGAGCAGCGCGGCGCGGTTTCCGTCGCGGTTCCCGGTGACCACCGGCATCGCAAGCGTCGCGAGTCTCGCGACGGAGCTGCGGTTGATCCAGGGTCTAAACAAATCCATGGGCCGCACCGTGGGCATCTATCCCGAAATCAAGGATCCGCAGTGGCATCGACAGCACGGCATCGACTTGGCGGCGTTGTTGCTGGTCGAGCTCGCGGCGTTCGGTTACGAGCGGCCCCAAGATCCCGCGTTCGTTCAGTGCTTCGACGCGGGCGAGCTCGTGCGGGTCCGCGACGAGCTCGGCTGCGCGCTGCCGCTGATCCAGCTCGTGGAGCCGACACCCGAGTACGCGGAGCTCCTGACGGCGGACGGTCTCAAACGAGTAGCTCGTTACGCTTACGGCCTGGCGCCCGACCACTCGCAGCTCGCGCGCGGCGAGTCGAGCCGGCTGCGGCTCACACCGCTCGCCGCACTGGCCCGTGACTGCGGCCTCCGGCTCCACCCTTACACCTTCAGGCGCGACGATCTGCCCTCGTATGCACGCACTCTCGAGGAGCTCCTGGCGTTTTTCTTCGTCGAGGCACGCGTCGAAGGCGTATTCTGTGATCATCCGGACATTGCAGTGCGCGTCCGCGATCGCGCGCTCGAGGTTCAATAGCCCCCGCCCAAGCGCGGTGGGCGTACCGTGGACACGCCCTTCGAAACTGCCTAGAGTCGTAGCCAGCGCTCGGAGCACTCCATGAAAGTCGCACCCGCCGTGGCTCTTCTGGTCGTCGCTGGAACCAGCGTCGCGTACGGCCAGCGGCGAGACAAGGAACAAGACGCAAACGCCGTCCGGCGCGCCTGCGAGGTGGCCGACTGCTTTGAAGAGCGTGACGTGCGCGATTTCGACGTCATCGACAGGACACATGTCATCGTCTACGTCGGCGCACAGCGGTGCGCATTCCACGTCGAGGTCGGAGGCACGCTCTGCGACCTCACGTTCGCCCCCGAGCTGTATTTCCGCAGACCCAACGAAATTCCAGACGGCCGAATACCACGCGGCGGAGAGACCGCAAGCGATCGTGCGCTCGTGGATCCGTTCGATCCTTTCGAGACCGCGCGCCGCGAGCGTCGTGACTTGCGCATCTGCAGCAACGATCTCACCGTCGAGGTGCACGGTGGCACCTTCACCGAATCGCCTTCGCCCACCGTGGAGCGCGACCGCTTCGGCAACCCGCGCGTTCGCACCGACTGCCGAGTATTGAACGTCCGCGCCATCACAGACGATCAACTCATCGAGTTCCTGGTGTCACGCAATGCCGTGCCGCCGCCGCCACCGATGGGGCAGGGGCAAGTCGAAGTCGGGGAGCAGGAAGAGCAGGGGGCACCGCCGGCCACGCCGGAGAGCACGACCCCAGCCGACGAGGCACGCTGACTACGACTCCGAGGCTCGCGACAGGCTCAGCGCGCGCTGGTAAGAGAACAGTTCGGCCGCTTGCCGGCCTCGCGCGCCGCGTTGTACGTCGCGAGCGCGGGACCCAGCGCGCCGGCAATGTCGTTGAGGCGGACGCTGTCCGTGGGGTGCGTCCGGAGGAACTCGGCCACGCGATACTTACCTTCGTCCGCGGCATTCGCCGCCGACATGGCCTTCCATAGATAGACCGCTGCGCGCGGGTCGAACCCGGCACTGGCCATGTAGTCGAGCCCCACGAGATCCGACTCGGTCTCTTGCTCGCGAACGAACGGGTACGCCAGCCCGAAGGTAAGCGCCTGACGCACGAGATCCGGAGATCCCATCGCCGCACCGCCGAGCGTCGACCAAATTTCTTGGCGGGCCATCTTGCGCGCCCGGGACATCGAGTGCCCTTCGGTCACGTGCGCGATCTCGTGGCCGATGACGGCGGCAAGCGCATCGGGACTATCCGCCACCTGGAGCAGCCCGCTCATCACCTCGATCTTGCCGTTGGGATCCGCGCCGGCTTGAGTCTGGTCTTCGTCGAAGACAATGACCTCCCAATCGACGTCCGCAAAATCGTCTGGCAACTCGGCGATGAGACGGTTGGCGATGCAGCGGACGTAGTCTTGAACTCGCTCGTCGGGCACGATGGGCACGTGGCGCTTCTTGTAAAGCCACAGGAGGCGGGCCTCGCGCCGTACTTCCTTCTCCGACGCTACGAACTGAGCGTGCGCCACCGTCGTGACGACGAGGGCCACCGTCGCTACGAGAAGCATTCCTCTTGCGTGCATCATCCCTCGGTCCTCGTGGGTTCGGGACGTTAGAGCACGGCCCCGAGCCGACAGTTCACAGCCCAACGATAACACAGGGGATAAGCGGCGCCGTAGACGGCGGCTCACCGCCACGGAAGGCCCAGGCCGCGCGGCCGCGGTTAGCGGGCCGCGCTCTCTGCGAAAAGCTCTCGCCGGCGGCCGCCGAAGCCGAACAAGCTGGCATCGAGCTTGAGTTGCAGGAAAAAGACGCCTTGCATCGACGGGTCGTGGCGCCGCGAGCTCGTGACCCGATCCGCAACGCTCTCGGGAAGATACGTCAAATTGACCGCTACACGTTTGAACCCGAATGTCGCGGCCGGGAGAACGCCGGGAAACGGCTCGCTGCGATTGACGTTCTCACGCGTCATGAGGAACGCAATACCGCCCACGTCTACGTAGAAGTCGGAACGCAGCTGGAAACGACGCTTGATCCCGCCGCCCGCCATATACGACGGTTTACCCATGCTGTCCTTGAAGCCGTTGGCCAGGGCGACCTTGACCCACGGGCTCGCCGTCGCGAACTCGCGCTCGAACCCGATGCCCCAGTTTTCCTCGTTCCATTCGCGAGCCGCATTGACGTGCACGGCGCGGCCGTTGAGCACGACGTCCCAGGCGCCATTGGATTGCGCACGGGCTGAATGGGCGAGCGAGAGGATGAGAACGGTGACCCCGACAATCCATGTCCTGCGCTGCATATACGAGCACCAGCAAGCGACGTGCCAGCGATATGGAACAAGGAGTTACAGGGCAATGGTCACCAGACCTGTAAACCAAGCCGACGCGTCCACCGCACCAATAGCCGCATAATGTATATTATGTTGCATTCGACTCGCAGCAGCTCCCGAGGCTCTATTGAATTGACGGCCCGCGGAGCGCCGCTAGAGTACGTCCCTTCGCCACCGTAGCCTTCCCCCCGCGCATGAGCCCGCTCGTCCGCTTCGATGCCGTATCCGTTGCCTTCGGCGAGCAACGAATCCTCATCGAGGCCGATCTCGCGATCGATACCAGAGAGCGCGTCTGCCTCATCGGGCGCAACGGCGCCGGCAAGTCGACGACGCTCAAGCTCATCATGGGCGCGCTCGAGCCGGATCACGGGGCCGTAGAGCGCCTGAGCCACCTTCGCTTGAGCCTGCTCGACCAAAAGCTCGCCGACGAATCGAGCGAGCTCGTGCGCGAGTTCGTCGCACGCGGCATGGTCACCCAGTTGGGGCGCATGGCCGAGTTCGAGCGGCTCACGGCCATCGTGAGCCCGGACTCAGCGACCTTGCGCGAGATCGAGTCGCTACAGCGCGAAATCGAGGCCGGCGGCGGCTGGTCGGTCGATGTCCGCGTGGCGACCGTCATCAGCGAGCTCGGGCTGCCGGCGGATCGCCGCATGAGCCAGCTGTCGGGCGGCTGGCGCCGGCGCGCGGCGCTCGCGCAAGCGCTCGTATCGAATCCCGAGCTCCTGATGCTCGACGAGCCCACGAATCACCTCGACATCAGCACGATCGAGTGGCTCGAGGACGCCGTGCGCACGTATCCGGGCGCGGTCGTGTTCGTGACGCACGATCGCAGCTTCGTCGAGAACGTCGCAACGCGCATCGTTGCGATCGATCGCGGCCAGCTTCGGAGCTGGCCCGGCGGCTATCGCGACTTCCTCGCGAACAAGGCCAAGAGCGACGAAGACGAAGACCGGCACAACGCGCTCTTCGACAAGAAGCTCGCCGAGGAAGAAGTCTGGGTACGCAAGGGCGTAAAGGCCCGGCAAACTCGCAACGAAGGCCGCGTTCGCGCGCTCGAGGAACTGCGCGCGATGCGCGCCGAGCGCATCAAACGCCCCCGCACGGCCCGCATCCTCATCAACGAGTCGACCGAGCTCTCGGGACGCAAGGTCATCGAGGCGCGCAACGTCTCGCACGGCTACGGCGGCAACCCCTTGCTCAAAGACTTCTCGCTGCGGGTGATGCGCGGCGATCGCATCGGCATCATCGGCAACAACGGTGTCGGCAAGAGCACGCTGCTGCGCATCCTGCTCGGCGAGCTCACGCCCGATGCGGGCTCCGTGAAACTCGGCACGAACATCGAAATCGGCTACTTCGATCAGTTACAGCGCGAGCTAGACCCGACCAAGACCGTGGCGGAAGTCGTCGGTGAAGGCCGCGAGTACGTGCAGGTCCAGGGCCGCAAGAAACACGTCGTCGCCTATCTC
>DATFFV010000452.1:0-15939 GCA_035249885.1 Gammaproteobacteria bacterium
GTATAGTGCGGCCCCATTCCGGCGCACATTCGGTCTGCGCCCGACTTAGGCCCAGCCAATTTCGGCCGTGTCTCCTGCAATAAGCCGATCCCCTTGGACCGTTCCTCGGCCGCTTCGGCAGCCCTGGGCAAGGCGATCGCGGAGTTTCATTCGACATGTCATTCGATTCACTCGGTCTTTCGGCCGCGCTTTTGCGCGCCGTCGCGGAACAGGGCTACACCGAGCCCACGCCCATTCAACGCGGCGTCATTCCCGTGGTGCTCGCGGGCCGCGATGTCATGGCCGGCGCCCAAACGGGCACGGGCAAGACGGCGGGCTTCGCGCTGCCGATGCTCGAGCGGCTCATGGCCGCCGGCACGCCCGGCGGCCACCGCCGCGTGCGCGCACTCATTCTCACGCCGACGCGCGAGCTCGCCGCCCAAGTCGCCGAGAGCGTGCGCGTCTACGGCAAACATGTGCCGCTGAAATCCGCGGTGATCTTCGGCGGCGTGAGCATCAACCCGCAGATCGCCGAGCTGCGCCGTGGCGTCGACATCGTCATCGCAACGCCGGGACGCTTGCTGGACCACGTGCAGCAACGTCACGTCGACCTCTCACACGTCGAGATCTTCGTGCTCGACGAAGCCGACCGTATGCTCGACATGGGCTTCCTGCCTGACATTCGCCGCGTCATCGCAACGTTGCCGCGTCAGCGGCAGAGCTTGCTGTTCTCGGCGACGTTCCCCGACGACATCCGCCAGCTCGCGAACAAGCTGCTGCGAGATCCCGCAAGCATCGAGGTCGGCCAGCGCAACGCCACGGCGGACCGGATCTCGCAGTGCGTGTATTTCGTCGACAAGGGCATGAAGCGCGACGCGCTGTCGTGGCTCATCGGCTCCGGCGATTGGCGGCAAGTGCTCGTCTTCACGCGCACGAAGCACGGTGCGAACCGCCTCGCCGAGCAGCTCGAGCAGGACGGGATCAGCACCGCCGCGATCCACGGCAACAAGAGCCAAGGAGCGCGAACGCGGGCGCTTGCCGACTTCAAACGAAACGCAGTGCGCGTGCTCGTGGCCACGGACATAGCGGCGCGCGGGCTCGACATCAACGAGTTGCCGCACGTCGTCAACTACGATCTACCCGAAGTGCCCGAGCATTATGTCCATCGCATCGGCCGCACCGGGCGCGCCGGCAAGGAAGGGCTCGCGATCTCGCTGGTCGCCGGCGACGAACGGTCGCTGCTCAAGGAGATCGAACGCCTGCTGCGCCAACAGTTGCCCGTGCGCAACCTCGACGGTTACACGCCGCGAGCGCGCGAGCAGCGCCCTGAGCGACGCGAGCAAACGCAGGCCCCGCGGCGTCGCGACGGGCACCGTCAGGGCGGGCGCCACGGACACGGTGCGCAGCCGCAGCGCCACCGCGGTCACGGGAATAGCCACGGGGAGCGGCACAAGCCGCACGGCGCGCGCGCTCAGGGTCCCGGCCGAGGCGGCAACCGCTAGTCGAGGCGGCGCGCTCGCGCCGGATAGTCTCGGGCGCGACACGAATGTTGGGCCTGACGTATATTAGCGGGCATACCCGCCGCGTTTGTTTGGTAGGAGAAATGACATGCCGTTGGTCAACCTAAAACCCGTGCTTCGAGAAGCCAAAGCCAAGGGCTATGCCGTCGCCGCGTTCAATCCCGTCGACTATGCGTCGATGAAGGCCATGGTCAAGGCGGCCGAGGAGCTCAACGCGCCCGTCATCATTCAAAGCTCGGCCAAGACCATCAAGTACTACGGCCACAAGGCCATGATCGGCTGGATGCGCGAGATCGCCGACGACTCGCCGGTGCCCGTGGTGCTGCACCTCGACCACGGCAAGGACGTCGAGATGATCAAGAAATGCGTCGAGATGGGCTGGACGTCGGTCATGATCGACTGGTCCGACAAGCCGTTCGAGGTCAACCTCGAGCAGACGCGCAAGGTCGTCGATCTCGCCACGAAGGCCGGCATCGGCGTCGAAGCCGAGATCGGCGAGATCCACGGCGTCGAGGACGACATGGTCGTCGACGCAGTGCACTACACGGATCCCAACGAGGCCGAGCGGTTCTGTCGCGAGCTCGATCTCGCGGCGTTCGCGGCCGCGATCGGCACGGCGCACGGCTACTACAAGGGCGAGCCCGACGTGAAGTTCGACTTGATCGGCGAGATCAACCGCCGCACGAACACACCGATGGCGTTGCACGGCGGCACGGGCCTGAACGACGAGGTCATCCAGAAGTGCATCAAGCTCGGCTGCGCCAAGATCAACATTTCGACGAACCTGAAGCACGTCTTCATCGACAGCTTCATCGACTACCACAAGAAGAACAACAAGTACGAGCCGCTGCACGTGCTCGGCGCGCAGTACGAAGCGCTCAAGGCGCTGTTCAAGGAAAAGATCGCGCAGTTCGGCGGCACGAACCGCGGCAGCGAGCTTCTGTCGAAGGTCGCCTAGCGGAGCAGCGCTCGCGCTATGAAGGCCTTGATCTTCGACTGCGACGGCGTGCTCGTCGACACCGAGCGCGACGGCCATCGCGTTGCGTTCAATCGCGCGTTCGCCGCGGCGGGCATCGACGCCGAGTGGGACGTCGCGCTCTACGGCGAGCTGCTCAAAGTAGCCGGCGGCAAAGAGCGCATGACCCACTATTTCAACGAGCGCGGCTGGCCGAGCGGCAAGACGGCCGAGACGCTGATTCCCGAGCTCCACAAGCGCAAGACCGCGATCTTCACGGACCTCATCGCGAAGGGCAGCCTGCCGCTCCGGCCCGGCATCAGCCGCATCGTCGACGAAGCCCACGCGGCAGGCGTTCGGCTCGGCGTCTGCACGACGTCGGACCCGAAAGCCATCGACGGCGTGCTCGACCTCTTCGGCGCGGAGCGCAAGAAATGGTTCGAGATCGTGCTCGCGGGCGACATCGTCAAGAAAAAGAAGCCCGACCCCGAGATCTACAATCTCGCCAAAGCTAAGCTCGGGCTCGACGGTAAGGACTGTGTCGTCGTCGAGGACAGCCGCAACGGCCTGCTCGCGTCGCTCGGCGCCGGCATGCCGACGCTGATCACGACGAGCACCTATACGAAGCACGAGGATTTTTCGGGCGCGGCGAAGGTGGTCCCCGAGCTCGGTGACCCGCCGAAGGTCCTCGTGACACTCGAGGATCTCAAAGCCATCGGAGCACGACGCGCGGCATAAACGATACCGACTGCCGCGGCACGGAGAATAAAGATGACGGAAATAACCCTGGCGGACGTCGAAACGGCGGTCAAGACCATCGCGGCCACGGCGCTCAAGAACGAGCAATACTTTTGCGAGCTCGACTCTTACGCCGGTGACGCCGATTTCGGCGTCTCGCTGGCCTCGGGCTTCCGGGCCATCGAGCAAGAGTGGCAGGACTTGGACCACAGCTCGATCGGCGGCTTCCTGCTCAAGATCAGCATGGTCATCTCCAAGAACGTGGGCGGCTGCTCGGGCCCGATCTGGGGCACGGCCTTCATGCGCGCGGGCGCGCTATCGAAAGACCGTACGAGCATCACGCTCGACGATCTCGACAAGATGCTCACGGCCGCGATCGAAGGCATCCAAAAACGCGGCGGCGCGCAGCTCGGCGACAAGACGCTGCTCGATTCGCTGATTCCGATTCGGGACACCGTGCGCGAGGAGGCGGGCAAGCCCGGCGTCAATCCGCGCGACGTGCTCCAGCGCGCCACGGCCGTCGCCAACGAGGCCATCGAGCGGACGAAGGGCTTGATCGCGAAGCGCGGCCGCCAGCAATTCACGGGCGAGCGGAGCATCGGCACGCCGGATCCCGGCATCGTCGCCATCGCGACGATGATGAACGACCTTTGCACGCAGTTCGGCGTCGCGAACCCGGCGCCGGGCAAGAACTAGAAACTCAAACGTTTAGGGGAACGATCATGAAGAAGTTCGTCAACGACCCAGCCAAGTTCGTACCCGAGATGCTCGAAGGCATCTTTCTCGCCAACGAGGGCAAGCTCAAATACGAGCCGAAGTACAACCTCATCTATCGCGCCGACCGGCCGAGTAAGGACCATGTCTCGGTGATCCAGGGCTCGGGCAGCGGCCACGAGCCGGCGCACGTCATGACCGTGGGTCGCGGCATGCTCGACGCGGCCTCGCCCGGCAACGTGTTTGCTGCGCCGCCCATGGAGTACTGCCTCGAGTGCATCAAGCTCATGAAGTCACCGTGTGGCGTGCTCGTGCTCATCAACAACTATCAGGGCGACCGCATGAACTGGGACATGGCCATCGAGATGGCCGAGGCCGAGGGCATCAACGTCAAGTCGTTCATCATCGACGACGACGTCGCCGTGCAGAACAGCTCGTACACGGTCGGCCGCCGCGGCGTGGCCGGCAACTTCTTCGTCATGAAGGCGTGCGGCGCTGCCGCCGAGAAAGGCGCCAGCCTCGACGACCTGCTCGCGCTCGCGAAGAAGGTCAACGCCAACGTTCGCTCGATGGGGATCGCGCTCACGTCGTGCACGCCGCCGGCCAAGGGCAAACCGATCTTCGAGCTCGGCGATGACGAGATGGAAGTCGGCGTCGGCATCCACGGCGAACCCGGACGGCGCCGCGACAAGATGAAGCCCGCCGACGCGATCGTCGACGAGCTCTTCGACGCGGTCGCCAAGGACCTGCCTTTCAAGAGCGGCGATCGCGTCGCGCTCATGGTCAACGGCCTGGGTGGCACGCCGCCGAGCGAGCTCTACGTGCTGTATCGCAAGGCCGCGCTGCGCAGCAAGGCCGCCGGGCTCAACGTCGTGCGCAACTACGTCGGCAACTACTGCACCTCGCTCGAGATGGCCGGAGCTTCGCTGACGCTGCTCAAGCTCGACAAGGAGATCGAGGAGCTGCTGGCAGCCCCGGCCGAGATCGCCGTCCGAGTGTTTTGAGCGAACGCAAGGTCAAGCTACTCGCCGTCGATCTCGACGGCACGCTGGTCGACTCCGCCCCGGACATCGCGCACTGCCTGGGTCGTGCGCTCGAGGGGCAGGGTCTTACGCCACCCGGCGAGGCGCGCACGCGTGTTTGGATCGGCGACGGGCTCGAGACGTTGATCGCGCGCGCGATCGGGCACGCGGTCAGCGCTCGCGGCCCCTCGACGGCCCGCGAGCCGCGGCACGAAGTCGCGCTCGCGGCGTTTCTCACTTGCTATCGCGACAACCTGTTCGTGCGCAGCCGGCTCTACCCCGAGGTCGTTGCGACGCTCGATGCGCTACGCGCGCACGGCGTCCGCCTCTGCTGCATCACGAACAAGCGCCAGTCGTTCTCGGAGCGCCTGCTCGCGTATGCCGGTATCCGCGACCGCTTCGAGTTGGTGCTCGGCGGTGACGCGTTGCCGGAGAAAAAACCGAGCCCGTTGCCGCTCAAAGTCGCTGCGGAGAGGCTTAGTATTCCGCCGGCGGCCTCTACGCTCGTCGGCGATTCGCACCAGGACTTGCGCGCCGCGCGTGCCGCGGGCTACGGCTTCGTGCTCGCGAGCTACGGCTACGGCAAGATCGACGAGACCGAGTTTGCCGCCTCGCCGCGCATCGGCACTTTCGCTGACTTGCCCGCCACGCTCGGCCTCATCGGCATTTAGCGCCTCGGCGGCGCCGATCGCGCGGCGGAACTCTACGCCGCTGCGTGCGCCCTGCTCGTGCAAGAATACAATCAAAAAAACAGACCAAGAATCTATTCGCCTTATCCGCCAAGAACAAGAAGCTGACGCAGTCAGCGATACGAGGCCGACGCCGTCCCACGCCATCATCCTTCCCGGGAGGAACCCATGCCAAACGCCAATCTGTTCTACAAGCTCGTTGCCTTGGTGAGCGTCTCCGCAGCCATCTACTCGTGCAACTCCCCAGCCGATTCCCAGCGCGGCCAGTCGATGCCGGAACAGCTGCAAGCCATCCAAGAAGCGATCGAACAGTTGCGCACCGAGGTTGCGGAGATCGACACGAAGATTGCCGCTAGCGAAGGCTGCTCTACCGAGGCCTTTCTCGCGAATCTCTGTGCTTCTGGAGAGCTTCCGGACGACGTCGGTGTCTCGACAACGTATTGCGTTTCCCAAGGCCGGGGGCTCGAGCTTGGGGCGACTTATGCCATAGAACCGGGCGGCGAAATCGAGCTCGGCGGCGGCTGGCCGAACGTCGTCTGGGCGAAGGTATCGCCGAAGGTCGGAGTACCGATTTTCGCACCGACCCCCCTTCCCATCCCCCTCCCGACGGAATTCGCGGGGGGTGGCAGCACCGAGATCGGCCAGGGTCTCGAAATCTGCGTCGATGTGCCGCTCGAGCCCACGGGCTCGCAAAGGCAACTTATCGGCGACCTCATCAGGGGTGTCAACATCGAGACGGGCATCCAGGCGAAATATCATCGCCGCACGAATCGCCTGCTGAACTACGCTGCCCGGCGGACCCCCATCGCTGAAGCGCAAATCAATATTCCCGGTGCGCTCAAGATCCAAGCGAGCATTGCCCAATCTCAAGAGGACAGTGACGACGCATTCGATATCGCCGACGAAGCCGTCGAGCAGTTCATGAGCAACGGCTTTCAGCCGCAGGCGCGTGCCATCGACGTCTTGAACGACCCGATCTTCACGAGCCTCGCCGCGTCGCTCGATTTGCCTGCATCCTTGGCCGACACGATTCGCGATCCGCAGCACGTGCTCGACGCGCTGCAGTCCGTCACGCCGGCGTCGGCCTGCGTACGGGTCGGCCTCGACAACACGGTCCGAAGCAGGTTTCCCGGAGTCGACGGCTTGTGCGATCGCATCGAGGCGTTACCGGACGACGTGCAAGTGCGCGCCATGGCGGAACGTGTCACGACAACGACCAGCCGTGTGCTCAACATGTTCACGACCAGTGGTCTGCGTGACTTCATGTGCGGCAACATCGCTCTGGCCGTTTTGGCTCCCGATTGCCCGTGAGTGCGGGCGGGCCGGCGCGGATTCGAGCGCCAGCGAATCGGCGCACGGCGGCACACCCCGCCCGAAGCGCCGCGTCAGCGCCCGGCCGCTTCGGCGCTGCCGCGCGCCCTTCGCTATTCCTGCGGGCCCACCATGCGCTCCGCATCGAGGTTGTTCTCTTGGCAGAGGTAGTCGAACGGCTCGTTGCCCGCATCCCAGGGAATGAACCACCCGCCGGTCCAGGGCTCCGTATAGGCGCCCGGGTCGTCGATCGTGATCTCGTAACGGAGCCTCAAGAAGTCGGGACGCGAGATGCGCTCGATCGTACGCAGCTGCGACGTGTGCGGGACACCTTCGCGTGAGACCCAGAACCGCTCGTTGAAGCCGACCGTCTCGATCACGAGCGTGTCGCCTTCGTAATGACCGACCGAGGTGCCGTACCACGAAGGCTGCGGATTTTTCGGCAGCGGCCTGCCGTCCATGTGCACGACGCGCCATGAGTGCGGCGAGCCGACGCTCAGGAACATGATCTCCTGCGTGTCCGGCAACTGGAGGATCTCGAACCCGTACGGCGTATGGAAGAGCCGTGCGCCGCCCGACGGCTTGCAGCGCGTGTGCGGATCGTCTTTGGTGAACGTCCCCTGTCGGTAGTCGTAGAGCGCACGGGCCCAAGGTTGGAAAGGCACCTCCGCCACGCTCAAATTGGTCGGCAAGTTGAGCTCGCTCGGCTCGAGAGCCTCCTCGAAGACGTTGTTGGCGAGCGACGTTCCCGGCGGACCCGCCCAGTTGCCGACCTCCCCCGGCGGCCCCGTGAAGCTGATCGTGCCGTCCGCCCAGCGCGGCGCCGGACGCACGGCCTCGTCGCCCGCGCCGTCGGGCTGAGCCGGCGCGAGCGCGGCGAGTGCGACGAGGGTGAATCCCGCCGCCGCGGGCACGAGCCGGCCGATCGATGCTGTGAAACGTCGCCTCACGGAGAACGCCCCCGCTGCCGTCAATTCTGTCCGGCCGTGATCGTTTGATTTTCGCTCGACGCCGCGCCGAGCACCTTGCCCGTGGCCTTCAGCATCACGCGGCGCGCGTTGGCCGTGAGACTGCCGTCGCGTGCGCGCGTGCCGTGAACCTCGAGCTCGTCGCCTACGCCCATCGAGTTGCGCTTCCAGCCGCGCTGCTCGAGCATGTGCGGCGGGCCCATCTCGAACGCCCAATTCTCCGTCCTGCCCGTCTCCGCGTCGATGACGTCGATATAAAAGTAGACGTGCGGATTCATCCAGTCGACCTTGGTCACGTAGCCCGTCAAGGTCACGGGCTTGTCCGCATCGTATTGCGAGCGAAACGAGTGGTGCGCTTGTGCTGAAAGCGCGGCCGTGCCCGAGCCCACGACGCCGACGATCAAGATCAGTGCTTTGCGCGACATGACTCCGTCTCCTCGGATCTAACGGTGGTCCTCACAGAATCGTTCCTCGATCTCGCCCTCCACCCAAGCCACGGTCCACTCGGCTGTCCACGGACGCGTGTACGTCAGCGGATCGTCGATCGTGACCTCGTACTCGAGCGTATCGTAGTCGGGGCGCGAGATGCGCTCCGTCAAATGCAACGCCTCGGTATGCGGCAGGCCGCCGTTCGAGAACCAGAACCTCGCGTTGAAACCGCTCGCCTCGACGACGAACGTATCGCCCCGCCACTCGCCCGTCGAGTGTCCGAAGTACGTGCCCGAGACCTCCTCGGGGTTGGGCGGCTCGCGTCCGTCCATGAAGATGACGCGCCAATTGCGGTTGCCGCCGCCGAACAGCACGTAAACACGGTCGTAGTTGCGGTCCTGGATGATGCGAAAGCCGCCTGGCGTGTGGAAATGGCGCGGGCCCGCCGGCGAGAGGCAGAGCCGCACGGGGTCGTCGGCGAGGCCGTTGCGTTGCCGATACTCATATAACGCGAGCGCCCAGGGCCGAAACGGCGCGACTCGAGCCGCGTCCGCGACATCGGCGAGCAGTCCGCGCTCGTCCATGGCGACCTGCACGCCCTTCTCGACGAGCGAGCTCACGCTCGCGGGCCCCCAATGGCCCTTCGTCTCGCCGGGCGGCGTGTCGAGGCGCACGACACCGTCCGGGTAGCGCGGCGTCGGCCGCGCCGGTGCCGCGGCCGATGCTTCGCCTGCATCGGGGCTCTCGCCGCCACAGGCCGCGGCCAAGAAGGCGGCGACGCTCGCGACCGCGAATGTCGTGAGCCGTCTCGTCATTCGCGAGCGATCTTGAACGCGTGATCGGTGCCTGCCTGCTTCCAGGTGCCGGTCAGCGTACGGTGGTAGGAGCCGATGTTCTCGAGCTTGGCGTCGATCGCTACGGCTAAACCGTCGCGGCTTTGCGCTTCGATGCGCACGGTCCAGTCGCTGGGTTCGAGAGAGGCACTCGAGAAACGCAAGGAATTCGGGCCGGGGTTGATCGTGCCGTTGATGCTCTGGCCGTCCCATTTCATGACGATCACGACTGGGCGTTTGTCCCCGTTGCCCCACTCGCCGCGCCACGTGCCGTCGAGCGGAAACCCTTCCTGCGACAACGCCGTGGCGAGCATCAGCAACGACGCGACCGCGGCCACCGACCTGACCCGAAAGCCCATATCGCCCCCCAGCAGAACGAACCGAGCGCTACCTGGTGTATAAACTAACTGATAGCCTGAGCGAAGTCACAGTGCGGGTTCGTCCTAGGGGGGGATCATGAGCGCAGCATTTCATAAGAAATTGGCCCGAGCGATTGCAGCCGGGCTTGCCGGCACGGTGGCGGGTCCGGGGCTCGCCCAGCAGCCGTCGACGCAGCCCATCGAAGAAGTCATCGTCACCGGCTCTTTCCTGACGCGCCCCGCCGACCGGCCGCAGCCGCTCACGGTGCTCGACGCGGACGAGCTACATCTCGCGCAGAGGCAGACGCTCGCGGAGACGTTCAAGGACTTACCGCAAGTCGTCGGCACCTCGGCGATCGTCAACGGCAACGAGAACTTCGTCTCGCCGACCACGAACGTCAATCTTCGCGGCCTCGGTGCGCGCGCCACGCTCGTGCTCATGAACGGCCGTCGGCAAACGATCGACGGCAGCGCGGGTCTCGACGGCGTGACCTCGGTCGATATCAACAACCTCGCGCCGGCGATCATGATCGAGCGCGTCGAAGTCCTGACCGACGGCGCGTCGGCGCTCTACGGCAGCGACGCCGTCGCCGGCGTCGTGAACGTCATCACGCGCAACCGCTTCGAGGGCATCGAGCTCAAGACCGAAATGCAGTCGATCGCGGAAATCGGCTCGAACGACTTCACGGTCGGCGCCCTGCTCGGCGGGCGCAGCGGGGACACGAGCGTGGTCGCCGGCTTCGAGTGGAGCCGTCAAGAGCGCATGGACAGCGAGGACCGGTACTCGCAGCAGCGGCTCGCGGCGGCCGGCCTCCCGTCGGCATTCGCGAACCCCGGCTCGTTTCGCGACGTCGCGGCGCCGGCCAACGCGGAATTCGCGGACCCGCTTTGCGGCAGCGCCCAAATCGGCGGCGATTTCATCGGCGGCTTCCCGATCACGACGGCGAACGGGGCCGTGCAATGCAACATGTCGCTGAGCTTGGGTCGTGCGATCGTGCCCGAGGCCGAGCATCTGCGCGGTCTCACGGTCGCGACTCACGATCTGACCGACAGCATCACGGCACAGGTGGAAGCCGGCTTCGCGCGCGTCCGCTATTCCTATAATTTCGGCTACGGCTTGCCGATCCTGCCGCCGTTCCCGGTCATGAGCGGCAACAACCCGGGCGTAGCGGCCGCAGGCCTGCCGACGAACACGAGCTATTTCGTCCGCTACCGCATCCGTAGCCCCGCGGGCGACGAGCCGACCGACACGCGCGCCGAGCAGGATACCTACCGCGTCGCGGGCTCGCTGCAAGGCGCCTTCGGCGACAGCGGCTGGAACTGGGGCGCGACCGTCACGTTCTCGCAGAACGAGAGCCTGAACGTCGGCGGCGACACGATCCGCCAGCGCTTCAACGACGCCGTCAACGGGCTCGGCGGACCGAACTGCAACCAAGCCGCCGGCACGCCGGGCGTCGGCGATTGCCTCTGGTTCAATCCATTCGCCAACCGCTTGCTCGCGAGCCCCGGGGACGCCCACTACAACGACCCGATCCTCGCGAACTGGGTCTTCGCCCGCAGCACGACCGACGGTTTCGCGGAGCTCGAGACCGCGGACTTCGTCGTCACGGGCGAGCTCGGCGAGCTCGCGGGCGGCGCCACCGGTCTCGCGGTAGGCGTCCAGACGCGGTCGCAGGAGTTTCGGGTCGACTACGACCCGATCACCGAGGACGGCGGCTACGCGTTCAACACGACGCCGCAACAGGACTACGGCGGCACGCGCGACACGGACGCGCTGTTCGCCGAGCTGGTCATGTACCCTTCCGAGTCGGTCGAGATCCAGCTCGCCGCCCGCACGGAAGACTACGGCATCGTGAGCTCGACGGAGCCGAAGGTCGGGCTTCTCTGGACGCCGACCGACAGGCTGTTCATTCGCGCCACGGCCGGCACGTCGTTCCGCCAGCCCGGCGAGACGCAGAGCTTCGGCACGGCGTCGCAGGGCAGCTCGACGCAGCGCGTGGGCGGGCAGGTCATCAATGCGCGCGGCTTGCTGCTCGGCAACCCCAATCTGCAGCCCGAGGAGTCGCAGAACTACACGCTCGGCGTCACGTGGGACGTGAGCGACAGCTTCACGATGGATTTGAACTACTGGAGCATCGATTTCGAGAATCTCATCGTCACCGAGGACGGTAACGTCATCCTGAACAACGACATCGCCGACGGCTTCATCAACGACCCGCGCATCACGTTGTTCCCCGGCGCGCCGAACGAGGTGTGCGAGGTCACGGGCACGCCGCCGACGAGCCCGACCTGCGTGACGGGCGACGATATCGCGCTGTTCACGCTGGGCTACATCAATCAGGACTTCCAAAACACGTCAGGACTCGACTTCAATTTCCGTTGGCGATTCTCGGCCGGGGACAGCGAGTGGGGAATCGGGCTCGCGGGCACGTATGTCGACACCTACGAGCTCACGAGCGAGGGCCAAGTGTTCGACGGCGTGGGCAGCTACAACGGCGCGAATTTCGGGTTCGAGCTGCCCGAGCTGCGCGCGAACCTGCGGTTCGACTGGCTGCGCGGCGACCACCGTGCGCGCCTGACGTTCAAGCACATCTCGGGCCTTCAGGAGGACCTGCCCAACCGGCCGCTCACGGAGAACAAAGACTTCAACACGATCGACGCCGTTTACGAGTACACGCTGCCGTCGGGTCGCAACAGCTTCACGTTCGCGGCGCTCAACCTGACCGACGAGGAAGACCCGATTCGCCAGGGCGATCTGCGAACCACGACGAGCTTTATCTACGACCTACGCGGTCGCATGTATCGCGTGGGCTTGAGCTGGGGGTTCTGAGCTCGCTTCCGCTGCCATGGCGAGCGCGTGTCAGCGCTCGGCCGCTTCGACGGCCGCGCGCTCCTCGGCCCGCGCCGCGCTCAACATGTTGGCGAGCCCCAAGTTGCCTTCGTGGCAGGCGTACTCGTAGATCTCGTAGCCCGGCCGGCTGTCGAGATCGAACGCAACCGTCCAAGGCCGCGTGTAGGTCTCGGGATCGTCGACCGTGAACTCGTAGCGCAGCGTGTCGGCATCGACGCGCCGCAGCCGCTCGACGAGCGTGAGCTCAACGCCGTGCACGGCGCCGT
Source organism: Gammaproteobacteria bacterium (assembly GCA_035249885.1). Taxonomy (GTDB): domain Bacteria; phylum Pseudomonadota; class Gammaproteobacteria; order Steroidobacterales; family Rariloculaceae; genus FEN-1219. Next base: position 12,635 of record DATFFV010000452.1, read on the forward strand.
TGCCGTTGCCGCCGAGGCCCGTGCGATCAGTGAAATTCGTGGTCTCGATGACGAGCGTCTCGCCCTCGAACCGGCCGCGCGAGTCGCCCATCCACATGCGCACGCCGGGGCCGGCGTGCGGGCTGCCGTCGAGCGGGATCACGCGCGCTTCGTGGATCATCTCGTTGCGGATCACGACGACGCCGGGCGCCTGCACGATCTGCGTGCCGTTGCCGTAGATCACCGGCAGGATCGAGCCGACGACGCCGCGCGTGAGACAGCGGTCGTAGTTCGTGAAATCGGTGTACGAAGCCGGCAGGCCGCGGCCGCGCCGCGAGCGGCGCTCGGCGAACCGCTCTTCCCCCACGGCGGTGCGCTCCGGGATGCGCCCGTCCGGTGGATCCACGAGCAGCGAGGTCGCGCGCGACGGCACGTCGGGCCGCTCGAGCCAGTGGCGCGACGCGTTGATAGCCGATGGATCCTCCGTCGAGAACTCGCTCTCGGGCAGCGGGTTCTGGTCCTTCGCGATCTGCACCTCGTTGGCATTGACGCGCGCCGCGTACTCCTCGTCGGTGAGCTCGGCCCTCGTGCCGAGCTGCGTCGGGCGCTCGAGCGGCACGCCGATCGAGTTGTCGCTCGTGTAGGTGCCGGACAGATCGGGATCGCCCCACGCCGTGCGCGGCGCCTCCTCCTGGGCCGCAGCCGTGCTCAGGGCCGCCGCGGCCAGACCCCACTCAACCCACCGCGTCGCCTTCATGAGACCCCTCCTTCGCCGGCTCGAGCCCAAGAATAAGCCCGGCGCGACGCGCCGAACCAGCCTACACACGAATCTTGACGCGCACGGACTGCCGCTCGAGCGCGGCGTGCTGGTAGTATCCCTGGCGTCTTGGGGGGTCGAGGCAGGGGGAAGCAACCCATGTATAAGAATACCGGCACGGCTCGCACGACGGCGCAGCCGGGCTCCAGATCGTGGCTCATCGCCATCGGCGTGCTCGGCCTCGCGGCCTGCACGCCAAGCACCGAAGAATCCGCAACGGAGACCGCGGCCACGCCCTCGGGTAATTTCGACTTCGCCGGTTGGGATCAATACTTGGGCGGCGCCGACTCCTCGCAATACTCGTCGCTCACGGAGATCGACAAGAGCAACGTCGGCAGGCTAGAGGTCGCCTGGACCTTCCCGACGGGTGACAACTTCCTGTTCAACCCGTTGATCGTCGGCAACACGATGTACGTGCTCGCGAGCGAGCCCGGGGAAGCCCGTCCCGCGCGCAGGCAGATCGTGGCGCTCGACGCGGCGACGGGCCGGCAGCTCTGGGCTCACGCGAACGACGGCGCGGTCGGCACGCGCGGCATGAACTACTGGCGCAGCGACGACGGCAGCGACGAGCGGTTGCTCTATGTCAACGACGGCTTTTTGACCGCGATCGACGCCAAAACCGGCGATACGATCGCTAGCTTCGGCGTCGACGGCCGCGTCGACCTGCGCGTCGGCCTCGACGGCGACATCACGACCATCCGCCCCCTGCGAACCAACAACCCGGGCCGTATCTTCGAGGACATCATCATCATGTCGTTGCCCGCGGGCGGCGGCGGCTACACGTCCTCGCCTGCCGACATTCACGCCTACGACGTGCGCACGGGCGTGCTCGAGTGGATCTTCCACACGGTGCCGCGGCCCGGCGAGTTCGGCGCCGACACCTGGCCCGAGGCGGGGCTCGGCAACTACGGCGGCGTCCACAACTGGAGCGAGTCCACGGTCGACTCCGAGCTCGGCATCGTTTACATCCCGACGGGCACCGCGCGCTACGACTTCTACGGCGGCAACCGCCACGGCGAAAACTTGTTCGGCAACAGCCTGCTCGCGCTCGATGCGCGCAGCGGCAAGCGGCTCTGGCACTTCCAGACGATTCACCACGATCTGTGGGACTACGATCTGCCGACCGCGCCGAAGCTGCTGACGGTCGTCCACGACGGGCGCACGATTCCCGCGGTCGCGCAGCCCAGCAAGCAGGGGTTCGTCTACGTCTTCAACCGCATCACGGGTGCACCGCTATGGCCCATCGAGGAGCGCCCCGTGCCCCAGTCCGACACGCCGGGCGAGATGAGTTGGCCGACGCAGCCGTTCCCGACGGCGCCGCCGCCGTTCGCTCGCCAGCGTTTCACCGAGGCCGACATCAACCCGCACATCTCGGCGGAGGATCAGGCGAAGGTCCGCGAGATCCTGGCCAGCTCGCGCAACGAAGGCTTGTACACGCCGCCGAGCCTGCAAGGCACGATCATGATGCCGGGCCACAACGGCGGCGCGAACTGGGGCAGCTCGGCCGTCGATCCGCACAACGGACGGCTCTACGTGGTCTCGAAGGAGCTCCCGACCACGGCGAACCTGCGCCCGCCGCAGCCGCCGACCGGCGCCGGAGCGGCTGCGCTGCGGGATGGAGCGCCGCGACCTCCTCCGGCGCCTCCGCCGAACGCCGGCCCCGATTTCATTCCGTACACGGCGCCCGTCGACTTCATGATTCAGCAGAGCACGGGCCTGTCGGCCATCGGGCCGCCGTGGTCGCAGCTCACCGCCTACGATCTCAATGAAGGCACGATCCTCTGGCAGGTTCCAGACGGCGACGTCGCGAGCTTGGCCGCCAAGGGCATCGTCGGCACGGGCAGCCACGCACCGCGCGGCGGCGTCGTGGCGACGGGCGGCGGCTTGTTGTTCCTCGGCACGTCGTCGGACCGCAAGTTCCGCGCCTACGACGCCGACACGGGCCAAGTGCTCTGGAGCTACGAGTTGCAGGCCGCCGTCGAAGGCGTGCCCGCTGTGTATGCCGTGAACGGCAAGCAGTACATCGCGATCGCCGCAGGCAGCAACGGTCTGTTCAGCCAAGGGCTCGGCCACCCCACCCCCGGCCCGGGCCAGTACGTGGTGTTCGCGCTCGGCGGCGCGAATCAATAATTGCGAACGACAGGAGAAACGACGATGCGCACGTTGACGACTTTGATAGTGGCGGTGGTGGCTCTCGGCGCGAGCACTACCGTGCTCGCCGACGACGCCGCAGCACTGCGCGAGTCACAGGACCGCGCGGCCATCGAGGCCTTGATGTGGCGCTACGTGCGCGCGCTCGATTCGATGGATGCGGACGGCTATGCCGCCGTGTTCACCGAGGACGGGACGTTCGGTAGCGGCAACACGCAGCGCAAGGGTCGCGCCGACCTCAAAGCCATGGTCGCCGACCTCAAGAAGGGCCGCGACGAACGCGCCGCGGCCGGGACGCCGAGTCCCGCGATGTACCACGTCATCGCAAACCACCAGATCACGTTCACGAGCCCCAACG
>DATFFV010000453.1:0-3716 GCA_035249885.1 Gammaproteobacteria bacterium
GCTCTGGTCAGGATGGACCAGAAACACGACTTCGTAGTGTCTCAAACAGATCTCCCTATGGGTTTGACAGCCTCCCGCAACGCGGTGAGGCAAGGAGTTCCCCGATTGTTCTGGCTCGGGGGTCGAGCATGGTACAGCGTCGACGGAGGCAGCTCAAGCCGCGGGGCCGGCCTTCGGCGCCTGGCGCAGCAGCTCGAAGAGCACGACACCCGTCGCGACCGAGACGTTGAGGCTTTCGACCGAGCCTGCCATCGGGACGAACACGAGCTCGTCGCAAAGGTCGCGCGTCAGGCGGCGCACGCCGCGCCCTTCCCCACCCAGAACGAGGGCCACGGGCGGCGCGAGCTTGGTCGCATAGAGCGACTGTCGCGCCCCGGCATCGGCACCGACGACCCATACGCCGGCTTCCTTGAGCCACGTGAGCGTGCGCGCGAGATTGGGCGCCCGGAACACGGGCACGGTCTCCGCGGCGCCCGTCGAGGTCTTGACGGCGACGGCCGTGAGCTTGGCCGAGTGGTCCTTGGGCACGACCACGGCATCGATGCCGGCCGCGTCGGCCGTGCGCAGGCAGGCGCCGAGGTTGCGCGGATCTTCGACGCCGTCGAGCACGAGCAGGCGCACCGCGCGGCCGCGCTCGAGCACGAGCGACTCGAAGTCCGCGATCGAGAATTCCGGAGTCGCGGCCACATCGACGACGATGCCTTGGTGCACGCCGCCGTCGGTGAGCCGGTCGAGATCCGCGCGCGCAACGCGCTCGACGGGCACGCCGCGCGCCGTGAGTGCTCGCGTGAGCTCGCCGAGCTTGCCGCTCGCCTCGCGCAGCACCTTGGCCACGACGAGCGTTTCGGGCCGCCGCTCGAGCACGGCGCGCACGGCATGCAAGCCGTAGATCTGTTGGTGCCTACTGGCCACGACGGCCGCGCCGCCCTTTCCGATCCTGTGGCCCTTGACGACCCGGCCGCTCGGGCGCGGAGCTGTCGAGCTCCGCGGGCACGAAATCGACCTTGCGCTCTTCGACGTTGACCGCCACGAGCCGCACTTTGAGCGTATCCATGAGCCGATAGACGGTTCCTAGGCGCTCACCCGTGAGCGTCGTGCCGGCGGCGTCGCGATGGTAGTAATCGCGCGGCAACGCCGTCACGTGCACGAGCCCGTCGGCGGCGAGCGCGGGCAGACGCACGAACAAGCCGAACGGCACGACGCTGGCGATCACGACGTCGAACGTCTCGCCGACGCGCTCCTTCAAATACACGCACTTCAAGCGCTCGGCCACTTCGCGCGTCGCCTCGTCGGCACGCCGCTCGGTGCGCGAGCAATGCTCGCCGAGCTGCTCCATTTCCTCGAGCCCGTAGCGGAAACCCTTCGCCGAGCGTTTGGCATTGAGCCATTTGATGGCCCGATGCACGAGCAGATCGGGATACCGGCGTATCGGCGACGTGAAGTGAGCGTAGGCGCCGAGCGCCAGGCCGAAGTGCCCGACGTTGCCCGGTTGGTACCGCGCCTGCATCATCGAGCGCAACACCACGGTCTCGACGAGATCTTCCTCGGGTTTGCCGGCCACGCTCGCAAGGATGCGGTTGATCTCCTTCGGCGAGATCTGTTTCGGGGCGAGCTTGTGGCCGAACGTGCGTAGGAAGAGCACGAGCTCCTCGAGCTTGCCTTCGTCCGGGCCTTCGTGGACACGGTACAAGCCCGGAATCCGGCCTCTGTGGATCCGCTTCGCCGACTCGACGTTGGCCGCGATCATGCATTCCTCGATGATCTTGTGCGTCACGAGGCGCTCGGCGGCGTGCACGTTGCGCACTTGGCCGCGCTCGTCGAGCTCGATCTTCATCTCCGGCATGTCGAAGTCGATGGCGCCGCGGTGCTTGCGCACCCCGGCGAACGCCTCGTAGACCGCGTGCAGCGCCTCGAGCCTGGGCTTGAGCTCGGCGTGCTGGCCGCGCGGCCGCGCCGTCGCAAGGATGCTCGCGGCTTCGTTGTAAGTGAGCCGTGCCGCGGAGCGCATCACGGCCTCATAGAACTCCGAGCGCGTCACTTCGCCCGCGCGCGACACCAGCATCTCGCAGGCGAGGCACAGACGATCCACGTGCGGATTCAGCGAACAAAGGCCGTTGCTCAGCGCCTCGGGCAACATCGGCACGACGCGATCGGGGAAATAGACCGAGGTGCCGCGCGCCCGCGCCTCGCGGTCGAGCGGCGAGTCCGTCGGCACGTAGTAGCTCACGTCGGCGATGGCGACGATGAGGCGCCAACCATCGCCGTGCCGCTCGCAGTAGACGGCGTCGTCGAAATCCCGCGCATCGGCGCCGTCGATCGTGACGAGCGGCACGCTGCGCAGGTCTTCGCGCCCTTCCTTGGCCTTGGACGGCACCTCGCTCGACCACTGCCGCGCCTCGGCGAGCGCTTCGGCGGGCCATTCGTTGGGAATCCCGTGTGCCAGGATCGCGACGTCGGTGTCGATGCCGGGCTGATCCTTGCCGCCGACGACCTCGATGACGCGGCCGATCGCGTGGCCGCGCTTGCTCGGGTACTCGAGCACCTCGACCGAGACGACGTCGCCGGGTTTCGCTGCGTGCGATGCCCCGCGCGCGATGAGCACTTCCGTGCGCGACTCGCCGCTTTCGAGCACGTAGTCGATGCCGCGTTCGCGTCGAAACGTGCCGACGATGCGCGTCTTGCCGCGCGCGAGGATCTCGACGATGTGGCCTTCGCGACCGCGCGGCGTGTCGTTCGGGCTGGCCGCGACGCTGTCGCCGTCCCAAAGCACCTGCATCTCGCGCGCCGAGAGATAGAGATCGCCGCTGCCGTCGTCGGGCCGCAAGAAACCGAAGCCGTCACGATGCGCGAGCACCGTGCCCGTGACGACATCCAGATGCTTCGTGAGACAGAACTCGTCGGCGCGATTGCGCAGCAACTGACCATCGCGCACCATGGCTCGGAGCCGCGCCTCGAGCGCGCGGCGGTGCTGCTCGGTCTTGATGCCGAAACGCGGCGCGAGCGCCTCGAGCACGAGCGGCTGCCCGGCCTTCTCCATTTCGGCGAGGAGCTCCTCGCGGCTCGGAATCTGATGCTCGTATTGGCGCTGTCCCGCGCTTTTCGAATGCGGCGGCCGAGGCATCAGCGGGGTCCTTGCGCTGCGGACGTAGGTCTACGAATCATCGGCGGCATCTTAGCCGACGAGCCGCCGCACCGCTTGCGGACGGCCACGCAGCGCGGTTTGACAGCCCCGGGGGTAGTCAGTAGATTCCTCGGCCTTCGCTTAGCCTGTGCCCAGGTGGCGGAATTGGTAGACGCGCTGGTTTCAGGTGCCAGTGGGGTAACACTCGTGGAGGTTCAAGTCCTCTCCTGGGCACCACTCCGATACGCTCGTAGCGCTGGGTCATCGAGCCGACTCGCGACCACAGCGCTATTTCTTGCGCGTGCCTCGGGCGCTCCTTTTTTCGCTTGAACGCGACGGAGAAGCCGCGCCTTTGGCGGATCGCCGTAGCTTGCTTTTCGCCCACCGGATCAAGTATTCGATGTGGTCGTCACGGTGAACTGCCCGAGCTTCGGCCAACTGGAAGGGCTGAGGGAATCGTTCCGCTGCCTTGATCAAGAGCAGCCTGTCCCGAGATTCGTCATAGCTGAGCCCGCGACGCATGAGCTCTCGAATGTCACTCTGCTTCACATCGCCCATGGCCAAAGGATAGCGCTAGCTGCCGCTGCGGTCAGCC
>DATFFV010000454.1:0-2661 GCA_035249885.1 Gammaproteobacteria bacterium
TAAGTTGAGCGCCCAGCGCTCGCCGTCACGCTGCCGTAAGGCGGCCTCGACGCCGGCCGCGGCCGCGACCAGCTCGCGCCGGCTCCGCTCGACGCCGCGCCGGTCGAAGCAGACGACCGCGTCCGCAGGGCGCGCCACGAGCTCCGCGAGTCGCGTTGTCATTCGCGCAACCTCGCTTTGACGAAGAAGCGAATCGCAAGCTCGCCGGCCATCATGACCGCGACCAGCACATAGGCGATGAGCCCGTTGTAGAGCGCCCAAGTCGTCAGCGGCGCGAACGCGGCCGTGTAGAGCGCGATGGCGCCGTTGATCGCGAAGAATACGGTCCATGCGATGGTCACGCGGCGAGTGTAGGCGACGGCGGCGGGCGGAAGCTCGGGGTCGCGCAGGCGCGCGATACGCTCGATGACCGTCGGCGGGCTCGCGAGGCTCGCGGCGAATACCACGAGCAGCACGCCGTTGACGAGCACGGGGTAGTAGCGCACCGCCGCTTCGCTGCCCAGCACGAAGCTCGCTGCCGCGAGCAACACACCGCCGCCGCACAGCAGCACGAGGTGCCCCGCACGCAGCAGGCCTTGGCCGCGGCGACGCAGCACGACGAGCCTGAGCACGCACGCGACGGCGAGGAGCACGGCGACGCCGCGCGCACCGAAGCGCCCGATACCGGCATAGACGAGCAGCGGATACCCGGCGAGAACCACGACGGCCGCCACCGAGATCGCGGTGGCGGCTAGGCGCGCAACGGGCACTCAGACCGCCTTACGGAGCCGCGCGGCCGCTAGGCGCGCAACATCTGCTCGACGGCATCGACGACGTCCGAGACCGTGCGCACGGCCTTGAATTGCTCGGGCCTGATGCGCTTCTTCGTGAGCTCCTGAAGGCGCACCGCCAAGTCGACGGCGTCGATACTGTCGAGATCGAGGTCATCGTACAAGCGCGCCGCGGGCGTTATCTGATCGGGCTTGAGCTCGAACAGCGAGCAGAGCTCGCGCTTGAGCTCGGCGAAAATCTCGTCGCGCGACAGGGCGCTAGCGTTGACCATGGCTCGAGCTGATGAAGCGGGCCAAGTTCGCGATCGACGCGAAGTGCTCACGCGTCACTTCGGAATCGGCGTCCATCTGCACGTCGTATTTCTTGCGGATCGCGACACCGAGCTCGAGCGCGTCGATCGAGTCGAGGCCGAGCCCGTCGCCGAAGAGCGGCGCTTGACTGTCGATGTCGTCGACGCTGACGTCCTCGAGATTGAGAACTTCAATGAGCAGCCGTTTCAGCTCCTGCTCCAGCTCTTGCATCGGACGGGGACTCCCCGAGCTCTTGTTGTAGTGCCTGCGTGAGGCGGCGTGCTGCCACGCTGCGGCTCGCGCCGCCGCGAAGATATTCGCGCGCGCGTAAGCTAGCACCCACCTTGACCGCAAGGCAAGGTCGCCGCGCCGGCACGCGGTACCAAGCGTCACTCTTCGTGAGCAACACGGGTTCGCAGCGGAAATGCACGATGTCGACGACGGCGTCCGACTCGAGCGCGATGGTCGCGGCGCCGCGTTGCAGGCGCAGCGGCTCGCCGGGAACGGAGCGCGTGGCCTCAGGAAACACGATCAGCGGCTCGTGGCGCGCAAGCGCGGCGTCGCTATCGCGCAACAATTGCGTGAAGTCGTCGTTCGGCACGTAGTTGGCGGCGCGGACGGCCGCCGCGAGGAATGGATTGCGCCACACGCGGCTCTTGACGACGCAGCTCGCCTGGTTCACATAAGCGAGCAACACAATGACGTCAAGCAACGTCGGATGGTTGGCGACAACCACGCGGCGGCCTGCGGTCCCAAGTCTCGCGAGGCCTTCGCGGTCGAGATCGAAGTCGAACACACGCAACGTGGCCAGGAACCGGAGGAACGATCTGAAGCTCACCCGCACGAGGGCGCGGGCCGGGCGCTGGCGCACGCGCCGCGGTACGACGAGCAGCGCAAGGAACAACAGGCTCACGAGCACGGCGCCGACGCCGAACACGGCGAACGACACGGCGGTGCCGAACAGGCGCCAGCTACGCTCGAGCACGACGCCAAACCCACCCTTGGCCGCCGGCCGTGACCGCGAAATCGGTGCCCGCGGACAGCGCCCAGGCCAGGAACAAGGGCGCGAGCGGGCGCTGCTCCTCGGTGCCCGCCGCGCAGGGCGCGAGCGTGAGCCCGCCGCTCTCGGCCGCGCCGAGCACGAGCGCCGCCGCATGGGTGCGTTGATCGTGAGTCGTGAAGGGCCGGTACTCCTCGGGCACGGGCTCGTCGTAGCTCACGAGCAGCACGCGCCTTCCCAAGTTGGCGGCGAGGAAGGCCTCGGCTTCGATCCAGCCGTAGGCGAACGTACCCGCGCCCGCCGCGAGCGAAGTCGCCGGGACGCGGCTCTCTGTGATGATCGAAAAGAGTCCCACGGCCGCGTTGTGCACCGACTGACTGAAGCTCGCGGGCGAGAGCTCGGTGCGGCCCACGATCGCGGTCAAGAGCTCGCGCGTCCGATTGAGCTCGCCGTGCTGCGAGCAGAACACCAGGAAGTCGGCGCGCTGCGCGGCCGTGGCCTCGAGCGCGACCTGAACGGCCATCTTCGACAGCGTGCTCATGCGCCGCCGATGCAGCGCCGGGATCAAGTGGGCGGGCACGGCAGCCGCCGGAGCGGACG
>DATFFV010000455.1:0-2756 GCA_035249885.1 Gammaproteobacteria bacterium
CCCTGGCTGCGGCTCGATCTGGGCTAAGAGCCAGCCGCGCGCGTCGCGGCCGATGTGCTCGGCGTCGCCGGGCTTGGCCCCGAGCCCGAAGCGGTTGGCGGCAATGGCGGCTTCACGCGTCAACATGAGGGTTCCCCCCTACGGAGCATAGGCTGGCAACGGCCGAGACGGTGCGCCGGTTTACATGGGCCCGCGCGGCCCCGGGGCTAACGCGGCAACGCGAACACGTTCAAGGAGTTGCCGCGGTGCTCCGGGATCGTCGTTTCGGCGATGGCCGCGAGCCGCTGCGCGCCGAGCAGCGACTCGGCGTTGACGACCGCCACGTACTGCCGGCCGTCGACCGCGTACGTGATCGTGCTCGTCTGGATCGTGGCGCCCAGCGGCTCGGACTGCCACAGCACCTCGCCCGTATCGGCATCGAACGCGCGCAGCACCTGGCCGATGTCGCCCCAGAACAAGAGATCGCCCGCCGTCGCGAGCATGGCCCCGTTGCCCGCGGCGCGCGCTTCGTAGATGCGCTGGATCTGACCCGTGCGCATGTCGATCTTGGCGATGCCCGCGAGCTTCGCCGGGTCGGCGCCGGGACGCAGACCGCTCGTGCGCCGCTCACCGTCGCCGCCGGGCACCGCGCGCGTCATGCTCAGGCAGTGATCGATGTAGGGAACGTAGAGCGAGTTCGTCCTCGGCGAGTACGCGGTCGGCCAGAAGCTGCGCGTGTTCCAGTAGCACACGAGCTTCGTCACGCCCGGAGCGTCGAGCAGCGCCTTCGAGTTGATGTGCGCGATGCCGGTCGTAACGTCGATGTCCTCGAGGATGAAGTTCGGCGTGTCGTAGGGGAACGGCATCGCCCAGAGGAACTCGCCTGTCGCGCGGTCGTTGACCCAGACGCCGCCGCCTTCGCCGACCGTGACCGAGACGTCGCGCTCCACGCCCTTCGCGACGTTCGGGTTGATCCACTTGACGTGCTGCGGGTCGGGATCGACCACCGTGCGCAGCAGCGTCTTTTCCTGATTGATGTCCATGTCCCAGTCGTCGCCGGGCAAGTGCTGGTAGTGCCACACGAGCTCGCCCGTGTCGGGCTTCAGCGCGACGGTCGAGTTGCTGTAGAGATCGGCGGGCGCCCGGCGCGCGATCGCATCGACGTTGCCGCCGTGGCGGTCCGCGCGCGTGTTCGGCATCGGATTGGCGATGCCCCAGTAGAGCAAGCGCCGCTCGGGATCGTAGGTGCCCGGCAATCCCCAAGCCGCTGCGCGCCGCTCGTCGACGGGCGTGCCGCCCCACGACGCATCGCCGGGGTCGCCGGCGCCCGGGCTCGTATGGAACCGCCAGACCTCTTTGCCCGTGAGCGCGTCGTGCGCCGCGATGTAGCAGTTCGAGCGCGCGGTGTTGCAGGCGCGGCCGGAGATGACTTTGCCCTCGACGACGAGCGCGCCGGCCGTGTGAGTCTCGACGGTCACGGCCGTCTGCCAGCGCACGGCGCCGGTCGCCGTATCGAGCGCGATGACGGCGTTCGGCTCGCCGCTCGGTGCGGGCGCCGTGTAATAGATCATGTCGCCGTAGATCGCGAGCGCTTTGATGCGCGACGACGCCGAGTTGGGCGGCACGTACTCCCACAGCGTGTCGCCGGTCGCGGCGTCGAGCGCGACGACGCGGCTGCCGCCGTCGCGGCTGCCCGGCGTCGTGAGATACATGACGCCCTCGTGAACGAGCGGGATGATCTCGAGCGGCCCGGTCGCGAGCGGCTTCGACCAGGCGAGTTGCAGGGAGCCGACGTTAGCGCGGTCGATCTCGTCGAGCGGGCTGAAGCGCTGCGCATCGTAAGTGCGGCTGTACATGAGCCAGTCGGCGGGATCGGGGTTGCGCAGCATCGCGTCGGTCACCGGCGTTGCGCCGGAGCGGGCTGCGGGGTCGCCGGCCGGCGTTCGCTCCGCGCAGGCGGCGCCGAGCAGGACGAAGATCAGCGCGGAGCAGGGCGGCAGCAGGCGCGGCATCCGGATCCCCCACGAGCGGTGCTCGAGAGAGCGATGGTAGCGCGGCTTGGCCACATACGTAGGGAAATGGCTGAACAGCGGCGCAAGGGGTCCCCGGTAACGGGCGTTTGAGCTATTGGAATTCGTACAGCGCGAACGTGGCCCCGCGCTTCGCGCGCACGCGCACCGTGCAGTCGGTCGCGCCGGCGGGTACCGTCCACTCGATGTTGGGGACGTAGTCGAGACTCCTCTTGAGATCCGCGCACTCGAGCTCGAGCTTGCGGATGTCTCCGGCGACCTGCCCCAGCGTGAACGTCGACTGCGTCAGCAGGTGGGTCCAGGGCTCGAGGCCCATGCGCACCTGCACCACGTGCTCTGCGCCGAACGGCAAACCGTCGTCGCCCGCGGAGAGCTCGCGATACAACGTCCAGTTCGGGCGTTCGCCGCTCTTCAAATTCATGAGGTACATCGCTCGTCCCAACTGCAGCACGGCCTCCCCGAGCTGCGGGTCCAGGACCGCGAGCCGCCGCATCTCGTCGGCCAGGCGTTTTTGCATCAGGAGCTGGATGCCACGGTACATGGCCGGGCCCACGTCGTACTCGCCGCGCATCTGTGCCACCGTCGCCTGGGCTATGTTGGCGTTTTGCTCGCGCCACGAGTTCGATACGCAAGACCGCTGCTTGATGTGGCTCGCAACTCTGGTTTCGTCCTTGCAAGTTATGTCGAACGCGTCGTCGCTATTGATGTCGTTGAAACGCGCGTAGACGGCTTCCTGCGCGAGGCGGA
>DATFFV010000456.1:0-4637 GCA_035249885.1 Gammaproteobacteria bacterium
CGCAGATGGACCTGCACATCCGCAACGCGCCGTCCGGCCCGAGGCTCAGTACGCGAGCGGATCTGGCCGAAACTGGAACTTGACCATCTTGGTCTTCGTTCCCGCGCCGCCCTCGATGTGCCACGCGAGGTGCGTGCCGTAGTTGGCCCAGAGGCCGCGGCCCTTCCAACCCGCCGCCGGGTCATCGATGCGCCCGTCGAGACCGCGATGATAGAAACCGAGCGGATACGGCACGCGTAGCGTCGTCCATTCGCCAGACTCGGGGTCGAGCACGAGCAGCGCATCGGAGTTGCTGCCCGTCGCAATCGGCGTGTTGTGGCCGAAACCTGCGATGTCGTGCTGGTCGACCCAGTTGTAGTAGTGGAAGTCGGCCGGGATGTCGGTGCCTTTGAAGCGCGGGCCGTCGGATAGATACAGCTTCCAGCCGGCCGCGCACTGCTCACCCGCCACGACGCTCGGGCCGTTGAAGACGCGGCATTTCGTGCGGTCGAGGCTCGCCAAGTGGCTGCTCGCCGCGAGCGCCGTCCAGACGACGCCGTTGCTGTCGATGTCGATGCCGCGCGGATCGATGCCGGGCTCGGGCACCTTGTAGACCTCGGTCATGCAGGTCTCGGGCGGATTGTCGCCGCGGTCGACGCGGATGATGTAGCCCGGCGTGTTCTCCGAGGCGCCCCACACGGAGTTGTCGACGGGGCTCGGGATCACGGAATAAAGATTGTGCCGGACCTCGGTGTCGCGGCGCGGATCGGCGGGCTCGCCAGGCCGATTCCACGGCTTCGTGATTTTGCCATCGCCGTTGCTGTCGACGACCTGCGGGCACCAGCCCTGCGCCGCCTGCTCGTCCCCGGTGCGGTCGTACTCGCGCGTGTTGAGCCAGCCGACGATCGGGCCCAAGAGCTCGTTGAAGTACAGCGTCTGATCGGGGTCGTTGTCGAACTGCAGGTGATGCGTCGCGAAGCACGTGTCGATGAGCCGGAACTCGCCCGTCGCCGGGTCGTAGTACGACGCCTGGCGATTGCTGAAGTTGAGCGGGTAGTACCGCGCGAAGCGGTGGCTCGAGCCCTCGCGGCACCAGGCCGGCTCCTCGTTGCGGATCTTCGACGTCATCCACACGCGGCCCTTGCGATCCATCATCGGGTTGTGCGGATCGGAGGGGTTCTCGGGGCCCCAGAGGTGCTGCATGCCCCAGAAATTCGACGGCATCGCGGGCGGCGGGAAGCGCGACTGCACCTGCCGCGCATCCTCGCGCGTCGGAATCGTGAGCTCGTAGCTGTCGTTGTCGATGGGGTCGAGCACGGCGAGCTTGCCGTGCCCCGATGAGACGGCGTACACGGGGCCGTACCCGTTGACCGTTGGGTCATTCTTGTCGGTCGCGATCTCGTCGTGCATGAACGAGCTGTCCACGCCCCAGTCCCAAAGCGTCACGACGACGTTGCGCTCGGGACCCGGCCGCGGCCGCGGCGGCGCCGGCGGCACCTCGCCGTTCGCGATGCGCGTCGTCCAATCGGCCATGATGCGCGCGCCGGAGTTCAGACCCCACGCAGCCATCGTGCCGGCCATCGAGCTGCCGCGCACGCCGAGCTGCGTGCGATAGATCCACGCCTCCTCGGGCGTCTTGAATCCCAAATGATCCATGTGACCGAGCGTGCGCGTGATCTCGTTGCCGAGCTGGTGGCAGAAATTGCAGCCGCTCTTCAAGTTGAACATCCAGCGCGCTTGGCTCGTCATCGCCGGCGGAATGCCGTTGCCGCTCTCACCCGTGCCGGGGAACTCGCTCCTCGGCGGCGGCTGCAGCAACGAGAACCAGTAGTTGCCGGGATAGACCTTCGCGGCTTCGGCCGGCGAGCTCGCGGGCTTCGCCGTGAGATTGAGCGCGGTGTCGCCGGGCCGGCCTTCGACGCGGTCGGAATCCGCGAGGCCGTAGCCGCGCACCCAGACGTCGTAGGTGGCCGTCGGTAGCTGCGGCAGCACGTAGCGGCCCTGGTCGTCGGTCACGACGATCTTGATGAACGGCGTCTTGAGCTCCTCGGTCTCGGCGATCACCCAGACGCCGGCCTCGGGCCCGCGCGTGCTCGCGACGACACCGCTGATATAGCCCTCGGCGGGCCGCCGCGGCGCCTGCGCGCTTGCCGCAAGCGAGACGCACCACGCGGCCAGCGCCGCAACGAGAGCGGCCGAAGCGCCGCCGCGACCGATGCTCGATCTATCCATAACCATCCTCTGCTTGAGATATAGCTGCGAATCTTTTTCGTTCGACGACTCAGACGTCCATGATCTCGAGCGCCTCGGCAATGCTGCGCAGGGGATCGCGGCCCGGAGTCGGTCGCCATTCGTGGCTCACGTAACCCGTGAACGGCAAGTCGGCGATGACCTCCGCGATGTAGCGGTAGTTCATCTCCTGGCTGAAGTCGATCTCGTTGCGCGACGGCACGCCGGCCGTGTGGAAATGCGCGATCCATTGGATGGTGTCGCGAACGTTCTGCGCGATGTCGCCGTCCATGATCTGCAGGTGATAGAGATCGCAGACGAGCTTGACGTTGGGCGAGCTCACGCGCTCGCAGACCCCGACGCCCCAACCCCAGCGGCCGAAGATCTGATCCTCGCGACCGAAGGCCGGATCGAGACGGCGATTGTTCATGTTCTCGATCGCGAGAGTCACGCCGCGGTTCTCGAGGTGGCCTTTGACTCGATTCAACAAGGCGACGGCATTGTCGGCGCCCTGCTCGTACGACATGCCGCGGCGCTGGCCGCCGATCGTGATGATCGTTTTCACGCCCTGGCCGGCCACCATGTCGATGTGGGCCTTGAGATCCTTCTCGATCTGGTCGTGCACCTCGGGGTGGATGATGCCGTTTTGAAACGTGACCGGGCCCGCACCGGCGAGCAAGGGCTCGAGCCCGTGCTTGCGCAGCGTCGGCCAGTCGGCGGGATCGATGAGGTCGAAGCCATAGCAGCCGAGGCGCGCGGCCTCGCGGCACATGTCGTCGAACGTTAGTTGCGTGTTGGCGCCGAAATTCACGCGCCACAACCCCTGCTTGATGCGCCCTTTGCGCACGATCTTGGGCTGCGCCGCAGGCTGCGCCGCGGTCTGGGCCCGCTGCGCAACCGCCGGCGCGGCCAGTATCGTGCCGGCAGCGCCGAGCATACGCAGAGTTTCTCTTCTGTTCATTTGTGCTCCCCACCCTACGTCGCCCATCTTATGCCGTGGCTCTTAGGCGGCAAAGCCTCGCCCCGCACGGGCTCGGGCTTGGCCCCGACGCTCGGCGAGGCGCATAGTGGCGAACCACGGGGTCGGGCCCCGCGACAACAACTACTAGCCCGTCACACAACAACTAGGGGGATCCATGAGCCGCATTCTCGCGTTTCTCTATGGCGTGGTGTCTTACGCCGTGTTTTTCGCGACCTTCCTCTATGCCATCGGCTTCGTCGGCAACTTTGCCGTGCCGAAGTCGATGGACTCGCCGGCCGAGGGCCCGTGGCAGCTCGCGCTCGCGATCAATGCCGGTCTACTCGCGCTGTTCGCGCTCCAGCACAGCATCATGGCGCGGCCCGCGTTCAAGCGCGTGTTGACTCGCGTCGTGTCGCCCGTCATCGAGCGCAGCACGTACGTGCTCGCGAGCAGCCTCGCGCTGATACTGCTCTTTTGGCTGTGGCGGCCGCTCGGCGGCGTGGTGTGGAGTGTCGAGAACGACATCGGCGTCGCACTGCTCTACGCCGGGTTCGCGTTCGGCTGGGGGCTCGTGCTCGTGACGACGTTCGTCATCAACCACTTCGATCTGTTCGGGCTGCGGCAGGTCTGGCGGCATCTCAACGGCGAGCCGCAGCAGGGGCTCAAGTTCGTGCTGCCCGTGCTCTACCGGATCGTGCGCCATCCCCTCTACGTCGGCTGGTTCTTCGCGTTCTGGTGCACGCCGACGATGACGGTGACGCACCTGTTCTTCGCGATCATGACGACGGCCTACATCCTGATCGCGATCCAGCTCGAGGAGCGCGACCTAATCGCCGAGCACCCCGAGTACGCCGACTACCGCAAGCGCGTGCCGATGCTGATCCCCTTCCTCCGCCGCGGCGCGAGCTCCTCACCGGGGACCGGCGCGCCCGCACGCTCATAGAGCGCTCCACATCAGGCGTCCCGGCAGCGTGAAAAACGCTGCCGGGGCACCCTGACGGCAGCCGCGAGCAGCGAAAGCAGCGAGAGCCACAGCACGTCGGTGGCTCCGCTGCCGCCTCCTTCGTCGGCGGTGCCGTTCGCCACGTCGAACGCGTCGACGAGGATGTGACCGCCGCTCGAGCTCGAGTTGCCCGTGACCGTGATGCGCAACGAGTGCACGTCGTCGGCGAGATCCGCGGCTGTGAAAACCACCTCGGACGTGAGCCCGGGCGTGCCCGGCGCCGTGCTGCCGGCCGTGTCCACGGCGGTCTCCGTACCGCCGTCGATCGACACGGTCGCGATACCGCAGATGGTGCATTTGACGCCTAGCCAGCTCACCTTCGTGCCCCTGAAAAGCACCGACAGGGCCGCGCCGGCGACATCCGAGCTCAGCGCGGCGCCGTCGCTGAAGATGGCGATCTCGGGACCGCGCCGTGCCCAGGCCCCGCTCGGGATGACGTCGGGCTCGTCCTCTTCGACGCGCGTT
>DATFFV010000457.1:0-16864 GCA_035249885.1 Gammaproteobacteria bacterium
GGTGTAACCGAGGCCGGGGCAACCGTAGCCGTGCAGAGTCGCGCCGAACAGTCCGAGCTCCGCGAGCCGCGGCACGAGCTCCACCGGAAAGCGCTCCGCTGCGAAACAGTCCGCCATGATCGGCGTGACCTCGCGGTCGACGAATCGGCGGACGGTATCGCGGATCAGCCGCTCGTCATCGCTGAGCAGCGCTCCGATGTCGTAGAAATCGAGCGGGTCGGGTGATCCCATATACAAAGAAATCGGGCGGCCGAGTGGCCGCCCGACATTATCGCGCGGAGCGGCGGCTAGCGCAGCTCGTCGTTCACCCAGAACTTCGTGCCGCTGACGTCGGCCTGGGCCATGAGGCCCTTCTCGGTGATCTGGTAGAACGCCACGCCGTCGAAGAAGCTCGACTGCACGGAGACGCCCTCCTTGCCTGCCGCGGCCTCCGCCGTGGCCCTGGAATCCCAGCCGCCGGCGATGAACTTATCGAGGCGATCCTTCGTCTCGAACAACATCACGAGGCTGTAGCGTTGCCCGCCGATGCCGAGCCCCACGCCGGCCGTGCCCATGCGCATGTAGGTGCGCTGCCCGGTGCCTTTATCGACCGCCACACCGTTGCCACCGCCACCGGAAACGATGAAGCCACCCTTCGTGACCGTAAACACCGCGTAACCGACCGCTCGGCCGTACAGATTGCGCGCGCTCTCCTGCTGGAGCAGCTCGTCGAGGACGGCCTGAGCATTACTGTCGATTTCCTGCCGACGCTGCTGCGCTTCGCCGCTTCCCTGAGCCAGGGCGGCGCCCGTACCGAGGGTCAGCGCTGCAGCCAACAACAACGATCGATGAATGTTCATCATGGTTACCTTCCGTATTGAGACGAGAACGACCCAGGACTCGAGAAAGCACAATGGTGCGTGAACTCGGGGGTACTGACCAGGCTGCCCGAGCGCGACCACGATACGGGACGAACGCTCGCGGTTATAGGCGTCGCCATTCGCCGACAGTACAACCGTTCGCTCGTGCGGCGGCGCATCAGCTCGTGAGGTATCCGGTTAACTGGAAGCCGGCCAACACGAACCCGGCAGCCATGAGCGCAACGTTGCCTGCGAACGCGTGCCGCACGAAGCTCCCGCTGCGGCGCCAAGCGTTGAACGCGATCAGCATCGCGCCGAGTGCGAGCAGCTGCCCGATTTCGACGCCGACGTTGAAGGACACCATGTTGGTCACGAGGCCGTCCGCCGAGAGCCTGACGTCCTGCAACTTCGTGGCGAGCCCGAGCCCGTGAAAGAGGCCGAAGAACAACACGGCGGCCTTCGTGTTGGGCTCGAAGCCCAGAGCACGGAAGCCACCGAGGTTCTCGAAGGCCTTGTAGACGACCGATAAGCCGATCACCGCGTCGACGAGGAACACGTCGACGTGCCAGCCGCCCAAGACACCGAGCAACAACGTCGTGCTGTGGCCCACGGCGAACAACGTCACATAGAGCGCCACGTCCCGTAGCCGATACAAGAAAAAAATCACGCCTGCGAGGAACAGCAGGTGGTCGTAGCCCGTCACCATGTGTTTCGCGCCGAGATAGACGTATGCGCCGATATGCGGACCGATCGCGCGCTCGAGGAACGCCTGGTCGTCACCCGCGATGCCGTGAGCTTGGGCTACGCCCCAGCCGAGCAACAAGAGCAGCGCCGTTGCGATCCGTGCGATACCCACCCTCGTCACCCTACTCCACCCCGATGAGTCCAGGGGCTCGCGCCTCCGAGCCCGCCGACGTGCGCGATCGCGAGTGCGAGTACCATGGCGCACGCGGGTCGGCGTTGCGTTGCCCGTCGCGATTGGTCGGCCATCGGATCTCCTCCGCTCCCCAGCGTGGGGCGTTTCGAGCTGCGCGGATGCTAGCACCGCCGCCGACGGACTGTCATGACGCGAGCGAAAGCATCGAAACGCGCGTGCCAACGTCCGCGGCCGAGCCCCACGAGCGGCGGCACTTTGCCTAATAAAAACATATCGTTAGGGAAGTTTATTGATGTCGATCAGAGGGCTCAAGCGAACCGCCGGGCACGTGATCGTCGAAGCCGCTCGGGCGAACGGCATGACGACGCTGTTCGGCGTACCCGGTGCGCAGATCTACCCGCTGTTCGACGCGCTGTACGGCACCGATGTCGAGCTCATCGTGCCGCGCCACGAGCAGGCCGCCGCGTACATGGCGATGGGCTACGCCAAATCGACGGGCCGAACCGGCGTCTTCAGCGTCGTTCCGGGACCGGGCGTCCTCAACGCCTCGGCCGCTCTCTGCACCGCCATGGGCAACTGCGCACCGGTCGTCTGTCTCACGGGTCAGATCCCAACCGAGTTCTTGGGCCGCGGCCGGGGGCACCTGCACGAGCTCGCCGACCAATGCGGCACATTGCGCTCGCTGATCAAGGACGCGTGGCGCATCGACTCGCCGACCGACGCGTCGCGCCTCGTCAACAGAGCGTTCAACGCAGCTGCGAGCGGCCGCCCCGGACCGATCGCCGTCGAAATGTGTTGGGACACGATGGCGAGCGAAACCGCGGCCGCAATCGAGCCCGCGGGCGCCGCACCCGAGCCCTCGGGCCCCGACCCGGACGCGATCGAGGCAGCCGTGCGCCTGCTCGCAACCGCGAAAAAACCGTTGCTCATGTGCGGTGCCGGCGCCCAGCATGCCGCCCGCGAGGTTCGCGCGCTCGCCGAAGCGCTCCAGGCTCCGGTGACGGCGTTTCGCAGTGGCCGCGGCGTCGTTCCCGAGGATCACGCGCTCGGCGTCGCGGGCGTCGCCGCACGCGAGCTCTGGGACGACGTCGACGTGCTCGTCGGCATCGGCAGCCGGCTCGAGATGCCATATGTGCGCTGGCGCGACCCCATGCGTTACGAGCGGCGGCCAACCGGGCCCAAGCTCATTCGCATCGATATCGAACCCGAGGAGATGCAGCGCCTTGTGCCCGACGTAGCCATCGTCGCCGACTCCGCGCCCGCCTGCCGCGACCTCACGGAACGTCTCGCGGGGCGCGTCTCCGCCGACCCGCACCGCCGCGAGGAGATTGCCGCGGCCAAGCTCGTCGCGGCCGCCGCCTTCGAGCGCATCCAACCGCAGACGGATTATCTGCGCGCGATCCGCGGCGTGCTGCCGCGTGACGGAATTCTGGTGCCCGAGCTCTCGCAGGCGGGCTTCACGACCTATACGGGTGCGTTCCCCGTGCTCGCGCCGCGCACCTATATCTCCGAGGGGTTTCAAGGCACACTCGGGTTCGGCTTCCCCACGGCTCTCGGCGTCAAAGTAGCCAATAAAGACAAAGCTGTCGTGTCGATCACGGGAGACGGCGGGTTCATGTTCGGCGTGCAGGAGCTCGCGACGGCGGCGGCGTACGGGATCGGGCTCGTAACAGTCGTGTTCAACAACAGTTCCTTCGCCAACGTGCTGCGCGATCAAGAGCTCCAATACGGTGGCCGCACGATCGGCTCACGCCTCAAGAACCCCGATTTCGTGCGGCTCGCGGAAAGCTTCGGCGTCGCGGCCCGCCGCGTCACCGAGCCGCGCGAGCTCGCTCGCACGCTCGAGGCCGAGCTCGCGCTCGCGCGCCCCGCCCTCATAGAAGTCGCGCTCGAGCCCGGCGGCGAGACGTCCCCTTGGCCCTTCATCCACATGCGCCGGCGCCCCAGCGAGATCCTCCGAGCATGATGAATCTGCTCGCCATTTTCGAGCAAAGCGCCATCAGCGTCTGGGTGCGCGAGACGCCGTCGATCCTCGCGTTCCCGTTCATTCTTTTCTTGCACACGCTCGGGCTGGCGATGCTCGCCGGGATCAGTGTCGGTCTCGACGTTTGGTTGCTCGGCGCCAAGAGCCGACCGCCGCGGGCGTTGCTCGTGGGCGTCTATCGCATCATGTGGATCGGATTCGGCATCAACCTGCTGTCCGGGCTTGCGCTGCTCGCCGCCTACCCCGCGAAGGCGCTCACGAACTGGGTGTTCTTCCTGAAGCTCGCGCTCGTCGCGGCTGCCTTGTGGGTGCTCGAGCAGACGAAAGGCGAGTTGCTCGTTGCGACAGGCGCAGGCACAGGGACGGTCAACACACGCGCGCGGCAACTGGCGGCTGTGTCGATCCTGCTCTGGTGCGGGGCGATCTTCGCGGGCCGTCTGCTGGCCTATACGCACAGCATCTTGCTCGCGAGCGAGGGGTTCTAAAGTGGATGGCTTGATCGAATGGATCTTCGGCGCAGCCAGGCATTCTGGAGTGGATGCCTTGATCGACTGGATCCTAGGCACGAAGCTGTCGTGGTTCGTGACGACTTACGGCTCCGTCTGGCCGATCTTGGAGAGCCTGCACTTCTGCAGCCTGACCGTGCTCGCGGGCACCGTGGGTCTGTTCGATCTGCGCGTGCTCGGGCTGGCCAAAGGCATCGCACCGAGCACGTTGCACGCGACCCTGCCCTGGGGCGTCGGTGGTTTCGTGGTCAGCGCCATCACGGGCGTCATGTTCATCTCGGGCATGCCCGACCAGTATTTCTACAACGACGCCTTCAAGTTCAAAGTCGTCTTCCTGCTGCTCATGGGCCTCAACGCCGGGCTCTTCTACTGGCGCGAGTTCGCGCACCTACGGACGCTGGGCCCGCACGACGATGCGCCGCGCAGCGCGAAATGGGTGGCCGGCGCGTCGTTGCTGTTTCTGGTTGCCGTGATGTACTGCGGCCGGATGCTGACGTTCTACCGACCCGCCTTCTAGCTCCGGCCGCGGCCGACGTCGCTTCAGGTCGCGGTCGGCTGCGCAGCCCGCCGGCGACTCGGGCGCGTCCACCACAGCACGAAGCCCGTCACGAACAGGATGGCCGGCACGAGGCCGAGCGCCAGCCAGAGGAAGCGCACCCCGAGTCCACCGAAGCGGCCGAAGTGCCAGCTGATGACCTCGGGAATTACCCAGTCGCCGGGCCGCTCCAGGTCGCTGGGATCGTCGTCGAAATAGTCGACGGTGCCCTCGAACGGCTCGGGGAACGCGAAATAGATCGCCGTGATCGCCCAAACGAACAGCAACGCGAACGAGCAGATCCCGAGCACGCTGTGGAGCTGCAACGTGAATCGGCGCGACGCCTGTGGCTTACCCACCTTCAAGCTGCGAACGACATGTCGCACGCCGGGCCACCAAAGCCACACGCCCGTGAGAATCAACACCATGAACAACGCGCCGCCGACGCCATTGAGCAAGCGCCCCGTTTGGCCGGCCAGCAGATTGTCGTGGAGATCTACGAGCCATTCGACGGCCCGCAGCACGGGCGGGAACGTCTCGCCGAGATCCTTGACGGCGTACGGATCGAACAAACGATCGACCCTCCGGCCGTCGCGTTCGAGCGATACGAACACCGGGCGGTTCTGCCGCGGCGGCTCGCGAACCTCGACGACGGCGTGCCCGGCATACGCCACCGCGAGCGCCTGTGCGAGCGTGTCGCCCGTGAGCCGCACGCCCTCCGTCGACTCCACGGTGCGCGGCACGAGCCATTGGGTGAGCTCGCGGCGAAAAACCACAGCGCTGCCGCTGACGCTGATCACGACGATGTAGAGGCCGAGTCCGAGCGCGATCCACGTGTGTATTCGCGCCAAGAGATGGCGCGTCCGCGGCCGCATGCGCGCTGTAGTGTCGTCGCCGAGCTCAGTGTTCACGGGCTGGGACTATATACTGCTCACACCCGGACTTCAGTAGCGAGCCCGGTCTCGCTCACAGGCAGTTCAAGGAGTAGCCATCCGGCCAACATCTACTCGGTGGGCCGCAGCCCTCGCGTGTTTCTCGTCGCTCGTAGCGGCCGTCGGCTGCATGCCGTCGCCGCCGGCGCTTCGCAGCGTTACGGGCACGGCGCAAGGGACGACGTACTCATTGCAATGGATCGGCGGCGCGGACGAGGCAAGCGTGGCGCAGGCGGCCGAGCTCGAGCTCGAACGTCTCGACGCGCTGCTCTCGAACTACCGCGAGGATTCGGTGCTCGAGCGCTTCAACGCCGCACGCACGACCGAGCCCATCGAGGTGCCCACCGAGCTCGTCGCGCTGCTCGAGATCGCGAACGACGTCCACGCCGCGAGCGGCGGTTGTTTCGACCCCACGGTCCGGCCGCTCGTCCGCGCCTGGGGCTTCGACGGCGACACTCCCGAGATCCCCTCCGACCCGACGCTCGCCGATGCGCGCGCGCGCGTCGGCTTCGAGAAACTGTCGATCGTCGACGCGACGCACCTGCGCAAGGTCGTGCCCGGCGTCGAGATCGACATGGCGAGCCTCGGCCAGGGCTACACGGCCGAGCGGCTCGCGAGCCTGCTCGAAGGGCGCGGCAGCAGCGCCTATCTGGCCGAGATCGGCGGCGAGATCGTCGCGCGCGGAGTCAAGGCCGACGGGACGCGCTGGCGCGTCGGCGTCGAAGACCCGGGCGACGCCGGCGGCGCCGGGCCCACGCTGCATATCCCGAACGATGGGCGTGCGGCTGTGATCACGAGCGGCTCGTACCGGCAGTATTTGACGGCGGGGTCTCGCCGCCTCGGTCACGTGTTCGACCCGCGTAGCGGCGAGCCCGTCGAGCACTCGCTGTTGTCGGCCACCGTCGTCGGCCACGACGCCGCCACGGCGGCCGCTTGGGCCACCGCCCTGCTCTGCTTGGGCCCGGCCGAGGCCACGGCCTTCGCCGAGCGCAACGGCGTCGCGGCGCTGCTGTGGATGGCCGGCGCAGCCGCTCCCGTGGCGACGAGCGCGCTCGATAACGAATGGCGCGCGCTACTCGTCGCGGACGATGCGCCCTAGAGCCAACCGCGCCTCTTGAAGTACCAAAACGGCACGAGAGCCGAGGCCAGCATCAACACGCCGGCGAACGGGTAGCCGTATTCCCAGCGCAGCTCCGGCATGAACGTGAAATTCATGCCGTAGATCGAAGCGATCAGCGTCGGCGGCAAAAACACGCCGGCGGCGATCGAAAAAATCTTGATGATGTTGCTCTGCTCGATGTTGATCATGCCGAGGGTAGCGTCGAGCAAGAACGTGATTTTTTGCGACAGAAACGACGAGTGATCGCCGAGGGAGTCGAGATAGTGCGCCAGAGTCCGCACGCGGCCGCGCAGCTCTTTGGTGTTGCCGTGTTCGACCAGCGTCTGGCCGAAAAACCCGGCGAGGCGTTGTAGCGAGAGCAGGCAGTCGCGAATGTTCGAAGAGAGATCGCCCTTGCGCCCGATGAGCTGGAGCGTATTCATGAGGTCGCGATGCACGATCGGCCGTTCCGTGCGGAAAATCCCGCGCGAGATCGCATCGACCTCCTCCTCCGCGCGCTCGACGATGTCCGTCATGCGATCGATGAGGGCTTCGAGCAGCGCGACGAGCACGCTCGCCGCGTCGGCGCAACCCAAATTCGCCTGGCTCGCACGCTGCGGGAAGGTCTTGAACACACGCGGCTCGTGATACCGCACGGTGACGAGCTTGCCTGCGGCAATGACGAAAGCCACGGGAGCCAACAGTAAGTCGTCGCTGTCGGTGCGCGCCGGCAGCGTCGCGGTCATGACGAGCGCGTCGTCCTCCTTATAAAGGCGCCCCGAGAACTCGAGGCGCTCCATCTCTTCGCGCGTGGGGATATCGACTTGCAGGCGCGCCTCGAGGACCGTCTCCTCGTCGGCCGTGGGATTCAGCAGGTCGATCCACACGACACCAGCGAGATCGGCCAGCGAGTCGCCGACCGTGCGCAGCCTACCGTTGTCGGAAGCGAATCCAGTGATCATCGATCACTCGGCCCCGGAAACCTGGCCGCGACTGTAGCACGCACCGTACGGGCGGAGCAGGCATCGACTGGAATAGAGGAGCGGCGGGATCGCAGATGCGATCCCGCCGCTACAAGCTAGGCGCTCTTGCGCTCGCCGACGTTGGCGGCGAGCAGTGCTTGACTCTGCTCGTCGAGAATCTGCGTCACGGAGCGCGACAGGACAGCCAGGCCCGCGTTGATGAACAGCAACGGAATGGCGATGCCGAGGCCGAGCACCGTCGCGATCATGGCCTGGCCGATGCCCTGGGCCATGAGCTTCGGATCGCTCGTTCCCGAGGCCACTATCGCCCGGAACGTGATGATCATGCCGATGACCGTGCCGATGAGGCCGAGCAACGGGCCGGCGGCCACGGCCAACCGCAGGAATGCCTGGAAGCGCTCGAGCTTCGGCACCTCGCGGAGCACGGCCTCCGAGATTCGCAGCTCGGCGAGCTCGCTGTTCATGATTCGCTTGCCGTCACCACGGAACGCCAACAGCACGCGACCCAGCGGATTGTTGGGCCGCGGTTGCTCGAGGGTCCTGAGCTGGGCCATCACCGCAAGACGCGTGATAGCCAGATAGACGCCCTGCACGATCGCGAGCAACGCGCCGAGGATGCCGACGGCAATGATCACGTAGCCCACGACCTCGCCCTGCTCGATGCGCTCCAGGAAGTTCGGGCGGTCGACGTAGAGGCTCAAAAGAGCGCCACCCGCGGGGTCGACGACGGCGCGCTGGTAGCCGCTGCCCGGCGCGGCATTCTGAAGGTTGCGGCCGAGGGCCTGGAGCTCGCCGACGAGCTCGCCATGCAGATACGTCAGCATTTTTTCGCCCGGGAGGTAGCCGAGATACCGGCCGTTGCTGCTCGCCGTGAACGGACCGACGCGCACGACATCCATCTCCACCGGCGTCCTGCTTTCGTCCACGTCGGCGGTCGCCTCGTCATCGAGCGGCGCGACGGCCGTGCGGAATTTCACGACCTGGGCGCTATCCGTCATCTCGCGCAACAGCTCGTACCAGAGCCGCTCGAGCTCGACGATCGAGGGCAGCGCCGTCGCGCCGGCCAAGCGGCGCAGGAATTCGGCGCGCTCCTCGCCTTCCGCCGGCACGCCGTACTGCGCGCTCAGCAGCGAGCCTTGCAGCGTGTTGGCCGCGTCGCCGGCCACTTGGCGCGTGACGCCAAACAGCTCGCCCAAGTTGCCTTGGTGCTGGGCCAATAGCTCTTGCAGGTCGGTAATGGCCTGCTCGTTGCCGTTCCACTGCCGGTCGAGCGCGTTGCTGCGCGCCTCGGCGTTGTTGCGGCGCGTGGTCGCCTCTTGGGCCTGCCGTTCGACGCGTTGCAGCTCGGCGCGAAACCGCTGCTCGCGCTCCTGCCCGAGCTGCCGCTCCTGGTCGCGCAACCGCTGCACGGCCTGACGGAGCTCGCTGAGCTGAACCTGCTGCTGCGCCACGGCCGATCCGCCCGCAAGCAGCGCGGCGAGGGCGAACGCGCCCACGGCAAGTCGCGTGCTCACGAGCGACCTCCCTGCGGCACGGGCACGGGCACGCGAATGAGGTCGGGCGCTCGTTCTTCCTTGGCGATGCCGAGCGCTTCCTCGATCGCGGAGGCAGAACGCGGGTCGGACACAAAGTCCTTGCGCTCCTTGTCCCAATAGCCCGTGTCCTCGCCGTCGACCGTACGGTACAGCAACGACACGCGGCCGAGCCGCACGAGCTCGGCCTCACGGCCGTCCGGCAGCGCTTGCCGGTAGGCACTCATCGTGCGGCCATATTCGAGCTCGATCTGATAAGCCTCGACGAGTCTGCGGTATTTCTCCGACGCCGTCGCTTCGACGTTCCCCATGAGCTCGCGCAACCGCTCGATGCGCGCGTCGCGCTCCTGCTTGAAAAACGGCACGTCGTTGGCGACGAACGCGGCGAGCTCGTCGAACATGCGCTCCAACAGTACTTGGACGTCGACGGCGGTCGCATCGAGCTGCACGATTTGTGCTTCGAGAGACGCGATTTCGTCCTGCTGCGACGTGAGCTGCTGCTCGATTTGCACGTTGTAGCGCGCCGCGATGTCGGCATCGGCCAACGCGCGTGCATAGCGGTCGCCACCGCCGGCCTGCTGCGCCACGCCGCTGCTCGCCGCCGCCAAGGCCAGCAAGCCACCCGCGACAACAGCGATCTTGTTATTCGAAATGCACGTCATGCCGACTTCCTGGAGGGGTTCGATCAACTTTGAGCCCGGATGGCCTGCAGGTAGGTGTCCGCGAGCTGCCGATGCCGCTCCGACTGCCGGGCGCGCTCGAAGAACGGCCGGGCCGCACCGTACTCCTTCTTGTTGTAGTGAGCGATGCCGAGCATGAGCTGGGCGTTACCGGGATCCTTGAGCTGACCCTTGGCCACGCCGCGCTCGACGGCCGTGATCGCACCCGTCCAGTCGTCGCGCTGCACGTGCACTTCGCCGAGCCGCACCCACAGATCGCCGTTCGGCGCGAGCTCTGCGGCTCGCTGCAACGGCGGCAGCGCCTTGTCGAGCTCGCCGGCCTGTATCCAACAGTTGGCGAGCTTTTCGTAGAGCTTTTCGTCGATATTGACCGTCTTTTGCTCGATGGCCGCCTCGAGTACCTGGGCACCGCGGTACGGCACGTCGTTGAACGCCAGGAGATCGGCGAGGCGTCGCACCTCGGAATCTTCGGTCACGAGGCCGGCCGAGTAGGCGAGCTGCATGACGCCGAGCGCCTTGGCATAGTCCTCGAGCTGCGTGTAGACCGACGAGAGCTGCGTCCAGTAGCTCTTTTTGTCCGGCGCGACGTTGACGAGCCGCTCGAGCACCGGGATCGCCTCGCGGAACTCCTCGCGTTGCAGGTGCAGCGCCGACAGCATGCTGAGCCAGCTCTCGTTGGGCTTGGCCTGGTCCATGAGCTCGACGGCCTTCTTGGCGGGGGCCAGCGCACGGTTGAAGTCGTCCTGCTGGTAGTAGGCGACAGCGAGCAAGTAATATGCCGCGGAGTTCGGGTTCAGGGCCGTCTTGAACCACTCCTCGAGCGCCGCGGCACCCTCCCGCCACTTCTCTTCCTGGAGGAAGAGCTGCGCGGACTGATAGCGCGCCGCGTCGATCTCTTGGGCGTTCAAGCCGCCCGAGTCGATGGCTCTCTGGAGGTGGTCGCGGGCCTCCTGATACTTCTCCTGCGAGTAGGCGATGTTGAACAGGATCTGCTCGGTCCTGCCGCGCTCGTAGGGGCTCAATTTCTCGAGCGTCAGCGTGCCGATTCTCGCGCCGGCCTCTGCGAACTTCTCCATGTTCAGGAGCTCGATCGCCTCGTTGAGGATTTTGCCGGTTTGCGCGTCGATGCTCGCCTGGGACGCCGCCGGCGCTTCCTCTTCCCCAGCCCGTTGCGCAACGGCCGATGACCCGACGACCAGTCCGGCGGCCAAGGCAAGCCCGCTCATCACGAAACGCCAAGATCCGTTAGCTTGCTGTTCCATGGTTGCTACTCCATCTCGCGATCGGTTGAACTCGTTGCTACGCCGAGGCTACTGCTCGAGCTGGAACGTGAGCCTCGTGCGTATGCCGACGCGCTCGACGGCTACGCCGGCCTCGACCTTCGGGTTGTAACGCCAGCGCGCGATGGCTTTAAGCGCCGCGTCGTCGAACATGCCCCTGGGCTGCGCCTCGACGACGATGGCGTCCTTCACGGTGCCCGTGGCCGTGATCGTGAACTGCACGATCACGTAGCCTTCGATGCCGCGTGTCTGCGCGCGCGGCGGGTAGTCGGGATTGATGCGCACGAGCGGAATGACGTCGCGGTCCGAGCCGGCCGACATGCTCAGGCGCGACATGGCGCCGCGCGGGTCGACGATCGGCGAGAGCTGCGCCACGTTGTTGTCGATGCCGCTCGCGTTGAACGCCATGCGTGGCGTCTCGGGTGTCGGCGGCGGCCGTTCGCGCTCGATTTTCTCGTCGCGCTTCGTCGCGACCTCGGTGTCGCGCCGCATGCGCGAGAACTCGATGGGCGTCGCCTCGGCACTGTCACCGACGTCGAACTCCGTGCCGATGAGGCTCCAGAGCACCCAGAACATGCCCGTCGTGAACAGCCCGCCGGCGACGGCAGCTATCGGAACTCTCAATGCGTGCATGTTGCCTCCTTAGCTTCAGCTTCCCGGCGGATCCGCGGCAATCGACATCTCCGTGATGCCGGCGAGGCGAACCTCGTCCATGACCCTTGCCACCACGCCGGCGTCGGACTCCCTGTCCGCAACGATCACGACGGTGTCATCGGGCCTTTCGATATGGAGCCTCTCCATCTGCGTGCGTAAATCGCGCAGCTCGATGCGGCGGCGATCCATCCAGATGTCGCCGTTCTCGCGAATCGCGACGAGCAGATTGCCCGAATCGCGGCTTTCCCCCGTCACAGCCGACGGCTTGAAGACCTCGACGCCCGCTTCCTTGATGAACGAGGTCGTGATGATGAAAAAGATCAAGAGGTTTACCGTGAAGTCGAGCATCGGCGCGAGATCGATGCCGGTGTCCTCGACTTCTGGCGCGTGCCGTCGCGACTGCATGGCTGCTCTCCCTTGCCCTACTGCGTCGTGCTGAACGTGATGTTGTAGATGCCGCCGAGGCGTACCTGATCGACGACCTCGACCAACGTGCCCGTCGGCGCGCGATCTTGCGCGAGGATCAATACGCCGCTCTCGGGCGAGACCGCGCTCATGCGCTCGACGTTGGCCCGCACGGCCCGCACGTCGACTTCGCGGTTGTCGACCCAGATCTCGCCGTTCTCGAGGATCTGGATCTGGATGCTCCGGTTGTCCGTCTCTTCGGGCTGCTCGAACGACGTGGGCCGATTGACCTGGAGCCCGGACTCTTTGACGAACACCGCGGTGATGATGAAGAAGATCAGCAGGTTGACCACGAAGTCGAGCATCGGGGCGAGGTCGATGCCCGTGTGCTCCTGAACGCCCTGCTTTTGGCGACGCATGCGCATGGTTAGAGGCTCAGCTTGTCCGCGAGGAGCTCGGTTTCGCGCGTCGCTCGGCTGCGGAAGTAGTGGACGGGATAAAGGCCGGTGATGCTGACCGCGAGGCCGGTCATCGTGCAGATCATGGCCGCCGAGACGCCGCTCGCCATGCTGCGCGCATCGGCGTTGCCGCGCAGCGCCATCGAGTCGAAGACCTCGAGCATGCCGGACACCGTGCCAATGAGGCCCAGCAGCGGCGCCATCGGCACGAGCACTTGCATGACGGGGAACCCCGTCGTCATCGACTCATTGAGCCGCGAGATCATCGCCGCCCGAATTTGGCGCGCGCACCACGAAACGCGGTCCGTACGCGCCAGCCATTGCGCCTGCAGCTCGGCGGCTTGCCTCGGCAGGTGCATCGTGAAGTACCAGTAACGTTCGACGATCAACGCCCACATGAGCACGCCGGACGCGAAGATCCAGACGACCCAGGGGCCACCGTCGTTCGATAACGAGATGATGCCCCGAACTATGGGTAGCTGATCAAGCACGGCGCTGCTTCTCGATGCTCTCGGCCAACATTCCCGCACTCTGCTCGTCGAGCATTTGGACGAGGCCACGCGACAGAGAGTTCAACAGCGCGTTGGCGAACAGCAGCGTGATGGCGATGAACAGGCCGAGCACCGTGGCGATCATGGCTTTGCCGATACCGGCGGCCATGAGCTTCGGATCGCTCGAGCCCGACTCCGTGATGCTCTGGAACGTCTCGATCATGCCTACGACCGTGCCGATGAGGCCGAGCAACGGACCCGCAGCAACGCAAAGGCGCAGGAACGCCTGGAAGCGCTCGAGCTTCGGCACCTCGCGCAACACGGCTTCCGTGATGCGGAGCTCGGCGATGTCGGCGTCCTCCTCGATCTTGCTCGTGTCGCCCTTGAAGGCGAGCAGCACACGACCGAGCGGATTGTTGGCCGCAGGCCGATCGAGACTCTTGAGCTGCTTACCCACGGCCAGCCTTACCATAGTCAGATAGACGAGCTGGAAGGCCCACGCCAGCGCGCCGAGCAGGCCGACGAAGATGATGATGTAGCCGATCTCTTCGCCGAGCTCGATGCGCTCCTCGAGCGTCGGGCGCTCGACGTAGAGTCCGAGCGTCACACCGCGGTAGGAGTCGACGACGGCTGTCGCGTAGCCCGTGGTCGCAGCCTCGAACCGCCTCAAGATGTCCATGAACTCCGGCGGCAATTGCCGCGGCAACACGTTCAAGGTTCGCAGGCCGGGCAAGTAAGAGAGGAACTGACCGTTGGAGGTGGCCGTGAACGGCCCGATACGGATCACGTCGGACTCGGCGCTCGTCCCACCCAGCTGCACGACGGATGTGCGGTACTTCGCGACTTGGCCGCTCGCCGTCATCTCGCGTTGGACCTCGACCCAAAGACGCTCGAGCTCGGCGGCCGTCGGCGTCGCGCGCGCGGCGGCGAATTCGCGCAGCCACACGTCGCGAGGGAGCTCGCCCGCAGCCGCCGGGAACTGCGTCGTGATCAACGACTGCTGCAAGATCGACGACGTGTCGTTGGCGTGCTGGCGAGCCAAACCGAACAGCTCCGCCAACCCGAGCCCCGCCGCCTTCTCGCGGAGCTGCTGGTTCAGGCCGTTGATTCGAAGCTCGTTGGCGGAATAGGTCTCCGACAGCTGCTGGGACGTGGCGTTCAGGGTGTTGCGCGTCTGCTCCGCGCGTTGCAGCAACGCGGCCTTCTGCGCTTCCGCGGTGGCTTCGTACTCGGCGCGACGTTGCTGGAGGAGCTGATTCTCCTCGGTGCGGGTGTTCAGAACCTGATCCAGCAGTTCCTTGTGCGAGTTGGCCGCTGGGGCCTGCTGCGCGAATACCGCTGCGGCGAACTGCACGGCAACCGCCGCTGCGGGTAGTAACGTTCCAATTCTTATTCTTATCACGACCGCACCTCCTGCGGCGCCGGCACGGGTACGGTCAACAAATCCGGGGCGCCGTCGCGCTTGGCGACGCGGATGGCTTCCTCGACGGCTTCGCGATAGCTCTCGTCCGCGACCCACTCGTCCTTGTCCGCATCCCAGTAACCCGTCTCGGAGCCGTCGAGCGTGCGATACATGAGCGACACGCGGCCCAATTGCGCGAACTCGACCGTGCGCTCGGTGCCGCCCGACACGAGCCGGCCCTCATAGGTTTCGAGCGTGTGGCCGTACTCGAGCTCGATCAGATAGGCGTCGAGGATGAGGCGGTACTTGTCGGAGATCGTGACGTCGGCGCGCGGCATGAGGTTGCGCAAGTTCTGGACGCGATTCGTGCGCTCCTCGAGCTGGAACGGAATGTCGAGTGCGATAAACTGCTCGAGCGTGTCGACCATCTGTTGCATGAGCGGCTGGACTTCGCGGTTGGTCTGCTCGATCTCCACGAGCTGGCGCTCGATCGACGCGATTTCCTCTTCCTGCGACTCCACTTGCTCCTGGAGCTGGCTGTTGTAGCGCTCGAGGCTCTCGGCATCGGCCAGCGCCTGCGCGTAGCGGCCGGCGGCGTCTTGCTGACGCTCGCGGAGTTGGTCGAGGGTCTCTTGCAGTCGCGCAGCGTCCCGGTCGGTCTGGACTTGGGCCGTGAGCGCTTCTTGGAGCTGTGCGCCGGCAGGTGCGGCGAGCGCGACCGGGACGAGCGCCACCACGAGGTGGAGCCACCGCCGGCTCGTAGCTGTTGCTACCTTGTTTTTGGGAGAGATCATCACGACGAAAGCCTCCTGAAGGTTACCTGCACACGACTCGCGCCAGCGACGCTGGAAAACAAGCCATCGAGTTCGAGCCAAACCAAAACCATCAGGCAGCGCTCGTTGCTGCGAGAGCCGCGAGAGCCGCCATATCCCCAATGATCCACGAAGGAGTGACTGCCGACAACCGCGGGGCATGAGCCGCCTCGACCGCGTGTGGCACGCGTACGCAGTAGCGATGAGCCAAATCACCGTACACAAGCTCCCCCCTGCACGACCGTAAGGGAATTCCCTCCCTTCGCCCACTTCGCGGGTCTCGGCCGTGGCACCTTACCTACTCGACTTGATCGCCGTGTGCGTCTCGCGCAGTCCATGGCCCCGACCCGTCCCGATCCGGGACTCGAGCCTTGCTTGGACGATGTCTACGCCAGGCGACAGGAACGTAGTGTAGACAAATGTCCGAACTAATTCCTAGGGGGCGACGCGCGACGGCGTTGAAGCACCGGGCGCTCGCGCATCGCCGCGGCAGCCGGCGAATCGGTTTTGGGGTGCGCGGACACTCTGTTACAGACGAACTCTCGAGGACGCTCCGAGCATCGGGCACGGCGGCGGTCTCCGTACCGCACGTTTCAGTACGGCGCTCTGGCCAGGGCAAAACGCGCAGGCAGCCGTTATGTCACCCTTTGGCGACAGGGCCGAACGGATCTCGTATTCGTGCCGCCACGCGCTCGGGCGCGACTCTATATAGATAGCGCCGGACGGGTCGTCGTCGCCGCGTGCGGTAGGAAGGCCGCGAGCAAGCCGATCGCCGGCAAGAACGAGCACAACATGAAGACGAACTGGATCCCCGTCGCGTCGGCAAGCAACCCGACCAAGGCGGCACCGATGCCGCCCAGGCCGAACGCCAGCCCGAAGAACAACCCCGCGATGGTCCCGACTCGAAACGGCACGAGCTCTTGTCCGTAGACCACGATCGCCGGGAACGCCGACGCGAGGATCACGCCGATCGGGACAGTCAAGACGACCGTCCAAACCAGATTCGCGTACGGCAGCACCAGGGTGAACGGCAGAACGCCGAGGATCGAGAACCAAATGACGAACTTTCGACCGAACCGGTCGCCGAGTGAGCCGCCGAGCAACGTGCCGAGCGCCACGGCCGCGAGATACACGAACAGCAACAACTGCGCGGAGCGCTGCGACAAGCCGAAACGATCGATGAGGTAGAAGGTGTAGTAACTCGTGACGCTGGCCGTGTACACGAACTTCGATGCCATGAGCGCTATGAGAATCCCGAGCGTCGCGACCATACGCCCCCGCGACAACACGCCGCCGCGGTCGCGCGACGTTTGTGCGCGCATCCTGGCCATGCCGTGCGACGCGTACCAACGACCGACGCCGAACAAGAGCCCCATCGCCACCACGGCCGCGAGG
>DATFFV010000458.1:0-3901 GCA_035249885.1 Gammaproteobacteria bacterium
GCCGGCCGCTGCTCGCGCAGCTCGCAATCGCGGCGCGCCGCGAGCTCGCGGGCGATGCCGAGGACGCTGAAGCAGTCGCCGCGATTCGCCGTGACGTTGATCTCGAGCGCGGCATCCGCGAGGCGTAAGTGCTCGGCGATCGGTGTGCCGATCGGCGCATCGGCGTCGAGGATCAAGAGCCCGTCGACGTCGTCGACCAGTCTGAGCTCTTTGGCCGAGCAGAGCATGCCGTTCGATTTCACGCCGCGCAGCTCGGCCGCCCCGATGGCCTTGCCGTCGGGCAGGCTGCTGCCCACGCGCGCGAACGGCACCTTGATGCCGGCGGCGACGTTGCGAGCCCCGCACACGACCTGGTGGCGCCCTGCCCCGTCGTCGACGTGGCACACGGTCAACCGGTCTGCATTCGGGTGGCGGTCGACACTGACCACCTGCGCGACCACGACGCTCGAGCTCACGCTCGCGAGCGGCTCGATCGCTTCGACCTCGAGCCCCGCCGTCGTGAGGTCGGCCGCGACCTGCTCGGCGTCACCGACGTCGAGGAAATCGCGGAGCCAATCTAGATTCACGCGCATGAAGCTTCAGCCGAATTGCTCGAGGAAGCGCAGGTCGTTCTCGAAGAACGCGCGCAGGTCGTCGACGCCGTAGCGCAACATCGCAAGCCGCTCGACGCCCATTCCGAAGGCGTAGCCGTTGAACTCCTTGGGATCGATGCCGACGTTGCGCAACACGTTCGGATGCACCATGCCGCCGCCTAGGATCTCGAGCCACTGGCCCGATTCCGAGCGCACGTCGACCTCCGCCGACGGCTCCGTGAACGGGAAGTACGACGGCCGGAAGCGCAGCTCGACCTCGCGCTCGAAGAACTTGAAGACGAAGTCGTACAGCAACGCCTTGAGATTGGCGAAGCTCACGTTGCGGTCGATGAGCAGCCCCTCGACCTGCGTGAACATCGGCGTGTGGGTCAGGTCGGAGTCGCGCCGATAGACGCGCCCCGGCGCGATGAGCCTGATCGGCGCGCCGTGCGCCTTGAGCGCGCGAATCTGCACGGGCGAAGTATGCGTCCGCAGCAACAGCCCTGAGCGCAGGTAGAACGTGTCGTGCATCGCGCGCGCCGGATGGTTCGCCGGGATGTCGAGCGCCGTGAAGTTGTGGAAGTCGTCCTCGACGTCGGGCCCGGTGTGCACGTCGAAGCCCGCGTGGCCGAAGATCGTCACCATGCGCCGCAGCGTCCGCGTGACGGGATGCAATGACCCCGGCCTCTCGCCGCGCCCGGGCAGCGTGACGTCGAGCGCGTCGCCCGCGAGCTGTGCTGCGATGCGCTGCGACTCGAGCTCCGCGTGCCGTGCTTCGATGGCCGCCGTGAGCACGGCCTTGGCATCGTTGATGGCCTTGCCGGCTGCCGGAATCTCGGCCGCGGGGAGCTTGCCGATCTCGCGCAGCTGCGCCGTGAGCACGCCCTTCTTGCCGAGGAACTGCACGCGCACGGCATCGAGCGCGGCGAGGTCTGCCGCCGTCTTGACGGCCGTGTCGGCCTGCGCCAGCAGTTGCGCGATGGTGCTCACCGCCGCTCCTTCGCGCGTGCGGTCAGGCGCTGGGGAGAGCTGCTTTCGCTGCGGCTGCGAGGGCGGCGAAGCCCTCTTGGTCGTGCACGGCGATGTCGGCCAGCATCTTTCGATCGACCTCTATCTCGGCGAGCGATAGGCCGTTCATGAGCCGGCTGTACGACAAACCGTTGGCACGAGCCGCCGCGTTGATGCGCGTGATCCAGAGCGCGCGAAACTCGCGCTTGCGCACGCGGCGGTCTCGGAACGCATATTGGCCGGCTTTGATGACGGCCTGCTTCGCGGCGCGGAAAACCTTGCGGCGGGCGTTGTAGTAGCCCTTGGCCTGATCGAGAATTTTGCGGTGCCGCGCCTTCGCGGTTACGCCACGTTTGACTCTAGCCATTTAGGTTCTCCTTCACGCGTACGGCAGCAAGCGGTGCAGCTCGTCGACATCCGAGTCCGCGATCTGCTTCGTGCGACCGAGCTGACGTTTTCGCTTCGGCGACTTCTTCGTCAGGATGTGGCGCTTGTACGAATGGCCGGATTTGAACCCGCCATTGCCTTTCGCGCGGAAGCGCTTCGCAGCGCCGCGCTTCGTCTTGAGCTTCGGCATGACTATCTCCTCAGTGTTTAGCCTGGTCCAGTGTTGCCTCGACTGGGCAGGCGGCTCACGCCGGCGCGCGATTGCGGCGCCCACGCCAAGCACTTGTTCGTTGCGACGGGCTGACCGGCTAGCGCCTACGCGGGCCGATCACCATGACCATTTGCCGTCCTTCCATGAGCGGCTGTTGCTCGACTGAACCGTAGTCTGCGAGATCCTGTTGCACGCGCTTCAAGAGCTCGACTCCGAGCTCCTGATGCACCATCTCGCGCCCGCGGAATCTCAACGTGACTTTGGCTTTGTCGCCGTGCGTCAGAAACTTGATGAGATTACGCAGCTTGACTTGGTAATCGCCCTCTTCGGTGCCGGGCCGGAATTTCACTTCCTTGACCTGGATCTGTTTCTGTTTGCGCCGGGCGGACTGAGCCTTCTTGTTCTGCTCGAACACGAACTTGCCGTAGTCCATGATCCGACAGACCGGGGGCTCGGCGCCGGGTGCAACCTCGACGAGATCCAAGCCGGCAGTCTCGGCGCTGCGCAGCGCCTCCTGGATTGCCATGATGCCGACCTGTTCCGAGTTGGGGCCGATGACGCGAACTTGCGGCGACAAAATCTCCGCATTGCGTCTTACGCGCTTACCTTGAACGATTCAGTTGCTCCTTCCTTTGGCCGAAAAACATCGGCCGCGGCCGGCGCGCTCGTACGCGCGCTCAGCAACGGCCTTCCCGTCGTCGTATTGCCGTGCCCCGCGTGACAGCGGCATCTCGGCCAGCGCGGCATTGTACGAGGCCGATCCACCGGGCACAAGGCGCGTGCCCCGGCAAACACCTTTATTTTCAGTCAGTTCGGGTCTGCGATGAGCCCGGTCGGGTGCCGGTAGAGCGCGCGCAGCTGCACATGATCGCCGGCGGACAGACCCGAGACGGCGCGGATATCGTTGCGGCTGCGCAACTCGCGGCGGTAGCGGTCGAAGAATTCCGGAATGTCGCCGCCAAAACCGAAGAAGTACATGACGTCCGCGAAGTCGTCGGTGTGTGTAAGGCCGAGCGCATGCCCGAGCTCGTGCAGGCACGTCAAGTAAACGATCGTGTCGCGAAACAGCGCGTCCAGGCTGGCGCGCCTCGCAATGTCGTCGCCGAGCGCGCTCGTGTCGGGCCGGATGAAGACCGCCGCACCGCGCCGGCCGTCGACCTCGAGCGCCCGCATCTCGCCATACTGCCCGCCCGCGGCCGCCGCCCAGTAGACCCTGACGAGGGCTTCGCCCTCGGTTGCCGCCGCCTCGAAAGACAGCCTGCCGTTGGCGGCGCGCTGCCACGCCTCGAGCGCCCATATCGCAAGCTCCGCGTCACCGGGCCGGCTGTGCTCGTTGCCAGGCGGTCGTGCGATGAAGTAGGTCACGCGGCCGTCGTCGAGCGGGCCCAGGGCGGCCAGCGGTTGTGCCATGGCCGGCGCGGTGGCCGCGGCCACGAGCAACGTGGCGAGCGTCACGGCGCTCGATCGAGGCAGCGATTTGGACTGAGCGGCAAAATTGCGCGCCTGTGGCACGACTTGCACTATGCCAGCATGGAAGGCCGAGGAGAATTACTCGGCGGTATGCGCGAAGAGCCGAGTAAGGGAGATTGGCTACCGGAGCAAAGCCTAGGACGCGCCAGGTTTCACGGACTGAGTTTCCGCCTGTTGCTCAACAACAAGGCCACCCGCCCTTAGCGTCTCGCCATCTGCCGTAACTAGCGTTCGTAGCAAGAAGCCCTCTTCG
>DATFFV010000459.1:0-2878 GCA_035249885.1 Gammaproteobacteria bacterium
GCGGCGTAGCAGAGCCCGAGCCACGGCGTGGAGCGCACCCATGGCGCGACAGCGGGCAGCGTCGCGCCCATGACCAGCGTCGCCGGCAGCAGCGCGAGCGCCGCGACGACGAGCCGCAAAACGAAACCGAGGTTGCCGGCCCACGCCACGTAGAGGCTGCCGAGTAGGGGGATCGTCGCCAACGTCGCGAGGCCGAGCGCCCCGGTCAGGAGCTCGAGCTGCGCGAACCGGCGCAGCGGTCGCACCGTCGCGGGCAAGCGCGTCGCGAGCAGACTGCCCGCGCTCAAGCCCCCCAAGAACGTCGCGAGCAGCACGCCCAGCGAGACGGCCGACGACCCCAAGGCCAGGCCGAGCTGCTCCAGCCAAACCACCTGGTACACGAGTGCGGCGCACCCGCTCGCGGCGAACGACGCCAGCACGAGCGGCAGTGCGTGCGGCGGAGTAGCGGCTGGTGCAGAATGATGCAATAGAGGGGGAGGACGAGAGTATGGTTGCGACAACGTCTGCTCCGGCCTTGCGAGCTCCGTTCGAGGTGAGGGTAGTCACCTTAATCGTGGCGCTGTTCCTCGCGCCAGTGGCATCGGCGCATCACTCGGTGGCCGCGGAATTCGACACTTCGCAGCGCGCGGAGCTTGCAGGCGAGATCACCCAGGTTTGGTTCACGAACCCGCACGTGCGCTATCGGCTCACGGTGACGAACGCGGACGGCGCGCGCGAGGACTGGGAGCTTCAGGGCGGCAACGTCACGAATCTCCTGCGGCAGAACTGGACCGCGGATTCGCTGCGGATCGGTGATCGAGTCACCGCTTCGGGGGCTCTGGGCCGCAACGGCGCGAAGAAACTCCAGATCCGCGAAATCGTGACGGCCGATGGCCGCGTCGTGCCGGCTCGCAGCGGTTCGCCCGCGACGCCGCGCGATACGATCGTCGCGAGCGCCGACAAGCACTACGGCTACGGCGAACGACGGGCCGACCCGATCGATATCACGGGCCCGTGGCGCAACGACTACAAGTGGCGCGTGACGGTCGACGATCTCGAGCCGAAGCCCCTGCCGTTCACGCCCGAAGGTCGGCGGCTCGTTGACGCGACGCTACCGTGGCACGACTATTCGTTGCGTTGCCTTGCTCCGGGGCTGCCGCGAATTTTCGGCGCACCGTACAACATGGACATCGTCGACGCCGGCAGCCATTACCTCATGGTTTACCTCGAGCACAACACGCCACGGCGCGTCTGGATGGACGGGCGCACGCCGCCGGCCGACACGCCTGCAACGCCGATGGGCTTCTCCGTCGGCCGTTGGGAGGGCGATGCGCTCGTGATCGAGACGACGCATCTGTCACCGGGTTGGCTCGATGGCTCCGGGTTGCCGATGAAAGGCGACGGGACGCGGCTTGTCGAGCGCTATGAATTCTCCGACGACCGGCTCTCGATCGAGCGCACCATGACGATCTACGATCCGTATTACACGGCGCCGCTCGTGCGCCGCCGGTTCTCGGCGCGTGGCGACAACCTCGCGCTGACAGAGCAAGCGCCATGCGATCCGGATAGCTACTATCGCGACCTCGCGGCGAGCGGTCGCCTCGACGAGCACTTCGATCGATGAAACAAGGCCTCATCAGCGCTTTGGTCGCGGCCGTCGTCAGTATCGGCGCGTGGCAAGTCATGAACCTCGCGCACAGCGATGGCGCGACCGAGGCCGCAGCGCCGGTGGCTGCGCCACCCGTGCTCCGTTACACGGACGAGCTCGTCGAGGACGGCTGGGTTGCGCGCGCCCCCGGCGCGGACGAAAAACCGCTTGAGCACGCCTCGAACTCGATCTGCTATCTCACGAAGATCGAGTTGAAGGGCATCCAAGCGCCCGAGGACGCGAACTCGTGTGCGATCGGCATCGATGAGTTCACGGGTTTTTGGCAACTGACGGCGGCCGTTGGCGAAGGCGGCCGGTCCGAGATCCGCTGCAACGCGCGCTGTCTCGTCTGGGAGTAAGGAGGGCACGATGTTCGCGGCCACCGCTCGTTCCCGCATGCTCGTGCTCGCTGCGTCGTCGATCGCGGCCGTGTCCGC
This sequence comes from Gammaproteobacteria bacterium, assembly GCA_035249885.1. GTDB lineage: Bacteria > Pseudomonadota > Gammaproteobacteria > Steroidobacterales > Rariloculaceae > FEN-1219. The sequence goes on from DATFFV010000459.1 coordinate 2,065, forward strand.
GTCGGCGCATCACAGCAGCCAGGCCGAGTTCGGTCCGTTCGCATCCCCGACCACTGACGTCGAGGCGCAAATCGTCGACATCAACTGGGGCAATCCGCACATCAGCATGGATCTCACGATCACGGGCGGCGCGCTACCGGTCGGCGAGCACTGGCGGCTCGTGAGCCACCCGGTCCGAATCATGGAGGAGTACGGGTTCAAGCGCAGCGACTTCGCGGTCGGGGACACGCTGAAGCTCAAGACGTGGCTCCACGTGCGGAAGCAGCCGCTGCTGTGGCCGCGGGCGATTCAGGTCAACGACGGCCCGATGCGCTCGAACTTGCGCTTCACGGACATGATCGACATCGCGAGCGGTGTCTTCGATTCGCTCGACATCGTCGCGCCGCTGAACCTGAACGGCTCTCCACCGGCACGCGCGGGCGAGGAAACCGTCAAGAAGCTTACCGAGATGGGGTTGCTCGACGCCAACGGCTTGATGATTTGGCCGCCGCCGACGCCCTCCCGACAGTGATCGCCGTGCTCATCCCGCAGAAACTACCAATGTAGCCATGCATGCTCGCCTTTAGCAGAGGGCGCTTGGTCTGGGGCTGAGTGGTGTTTGTAGGCGCGTCCCTGGATGGCGGGAGTGCCGCGATTGCAGGAGCAAAGCGCGGTCCCCTGGTGCAGAATGCCGCAAGGGGGATCCATATGCACCGCACGACTGTACAAAGGTCGCTCAGCACGGCCGCCCTGTTGTCTTTCGCCTTCGTCGCCGCGTGCGAGCCGGCGTCGCCGCCCGCCGCCGATACCGCGGCACCCGCGGCCGGTGCGCCCG
>DATFFV010000460.1:0-10471 GCA_035249885.1 Gammaproteobacteria bacterium
GGTCGTTCCACTGGCCCCCGATGCGGGCTACCTCACGGTCGTCGTGACAGGCGAGATCGACGGCGTGTCCCAGGCGCGCGCGGTCACGATCGCTCTGCGCGGCTCCGAGGCGACGCCCGCGGCGCCGGCCATCGAGGCCGCGGGCGAGGTCCTTATCGCATTGCCGGTCCTGGAAACGCCCTAGCAGTCACCATAACGAGAGTTGAGTCACGGCGGCTCACAGGCCGCCATTCCTATATTGGGCGAGGGGTTTCGCGAACATTCGCGACTAGGGCTCACGATGGCGAAGGATCGCCTCAAGCGCAGAATCGCGGCTGCTCTCGCGGGTCCGTCCATACGCGACGAGCTCGTGCGCATTCTCGGCAGCGACGGAGCGCCGGAGCCTCCCGCGGCCTTAGGGAAGCTCGACCCGATTCTCGACAACGTCAAGGATCCGATCCTTACGGTCGGCCTCGACGGCCTCGTGCAAGGTGCCAACGCGGCCGCGACGCGACTGCTCGGCGCGCGTGTCGAAGAGATCGTCGGCAGCGACGTCGCGCAGTTCATTCCGCATTTGCAGCCCGCGCGCGCGGTGCTCGACGCGCTCGCCGACCGCGTCGCCGACACGTTCGTCGACGCCGCGCCCGAGCTCATCGAGGCGCAGAAAGTGAGCGGCCAGCCGCTGACCGTCGAGGTCACCGTCAGCCGCGCCAATTACGGTCCCGGCATGTGCTTCGTGCTCTGCATGCGCGACGTCACGGAGCGGTTGCAGGACGAGCAGGCGCTCCGCGAGAGCGAGGCGCGCTACCGCACGCTCGTAGAGAACGCGCCCGAGGCGATCGTCGTTCTCGACGTCGATCGCAACGCGTTCGTCGACGCCAACGACAACGCCGTCAAGCTCTTCAAGTTGTCGCTCGAGCAGTTGCTCTCGGTCGGACCCCAAGCGCTCTGCCCCGAGTTTCAGAGCGACGGGCTGCCGTCCGAAGGCCTGCACCGCAGCTACGTCGATCGCACCCTACGCGGCGGGCGCCCCGTATTCGAGTGGCTGTATCGCGATGCCGAGGGCAAGGAGATTCCGTGCGAGGTGCGGTTCATTCGCCTGCCGTCGTCGAAACAGCGCCTCATCCGCGCCAGCATTCTCGACGTCGGCGCGCGCCGCCAAGCCGATACGCTCGCGTACGGCGAGCGCCGTGTCCTCGAGCTCGTCGCTGCCAACGCGCCGGTCGAGAAAACGCTGGGCGCCGTCGTGAGGCTCATCGAGCAACTGCACCCCGGCGTGAGCGCAGCCGTCCATCTGCTCGACACGGGTGCGGCCGAGCTCGAGCTTGTGGCCGCGGCTGGGCTCGAGCCGCAGGTCTTGGAGTTGCTCGCGAGATTGCCCGTAGGGTTGCGCGCAGGGTCGTGCGGCGTCGCCGCCTCGCTCGGGCGCCAGGTCGTCGTTCGCGACGCTGCGAGCGATCCGCTCTGGGCCGAGCTCGCGCCCGTGGCCGTGGCGCACGGCGTCAAAGCGTGCTGCTCGACGCCGATCATCACGGCCGGCGACCGCGTGCATGGCACGCTCGCGCTGTATTTCGACAGTGTGCGCAGCCCGCGCACCGAAGAGCTCGATCTCGTCACGCGTTTGACACAGCTCGCCGGGATCGCGATTCGCCGCAAGCAGGACGAAGAAGCGCTGCGCGACAGCGAGGGGCGATTTCGCGCGCTGTTCGACAACGTCGTCGACGGCGTCTACCAGGCCGCGCCGACGGGCGAGCTCACCTCGGCCAACCCGGCCCTCGTGCAGATGCTCGGTTTCGAAGATGCCGGGGAGCTGCAACAGCGGAACTTGGGCGAGTTCTTCGTGGACCCGCGCGAGCGTGCGCGGCTCGTCAGCGAGCTCGAGAGCTACGGCCGCGTACGGCACTTCGAATACCAGCTGCGCACGAAATCCGGCCGCGTGATCGTCGTGCTCGAGAACTCGCGGCTCGTCGCGTCGAGCGACGGCCGGCCGCTCTATCTCGAAGGCACGATCACCGACATCACGCAGCGTAAGGGCGCGGAGCGCGCGCTGTTCAACGAGAAGGAGCGCGCGCAGGTCACGCTGCAATCGATCGGCGACGCCGTCGTCACGACGGACGCGCGCGGCAATATCGAATACCTCAATCCCGTCGCCGAGCAGCTCACGGGCTGGGAAGCGCGCGAGGCGCACGGCTTACCGATCGAGTCGATCATCACGCTGACCGACGAGACGACCGGGGAGGCCGTGCCCAATCCCGTGACTCGTTGCTTACGGGAAGGGCGCGTCGTCAACTTGGCGGCCAACGTCGTGCTCGTGGCGCGCGATGGGTCGATGGTCGCGATTCAGGACTCCGCCGCGCCGATTCAGGATCGAATCGGCCAGATCGTCGGCGCCGTCATGGTGTTCCACGACGTCGGACAAGAGCGCCAGCTGCATCGGCGGCTCGCCTACCTCGCGAGTCACGACGCACTCACGGGCTTCATCAATCGGCGCGAGTTCGAGGAGCGGCTGTCCGCCGTGCTCGAGGCAGTCAAGGCGGAGCCGGGCCGAGCGGCCGCGTTGCTCTACCTGGATCTCGACCAGTTCAAGGTCGTCAACGATACCTGCGGCCACGGCGCCGGCGACCTCCTGCTGCGGCAGCTCGCCGACGTGCTCAGCGCTCGTGTGCCCAAGAGCGGCGCGCTCGCGCGGCTCGGCGGCGACGAGTTCGCCGTGCTGCTGCCCGATTGCGACGTCGCGACCGCGAGCCGCACGGCGGAGTCGCTGCGCGAGGCCATCGCGGCGTTCCGTTTCGCTTGGCGCGACAGCGCGCTCCAGGTCGGCGTCAGTATCGGCATCGTGCCGATCGACGCTGCGAGCGAGAGCGTCGGCACGCTCATGAGTGCCGCGGACGTCGCCTGTTACGTGGCCAAGGACCTGGGACGCAACCGCATCCACGTTTACGAGGAGGGCGACGCCGCCGAGCGCCATCAGGAGATGCAATGGGTTGCGCGCATCAACCGCGCGCTCGAGGAGGAGCGGTTCGAGCTCTTCTATCAACCCATCGTGCCGACCGGTGAGAGCGAGGGCCACTGGCCGCACTACGAGCTCCTGCTGCGCATGCGCGACGAGCGCGGCGAGATCGTCGCGCCGACGGCCTTCATTCCGGCGGCGGAGCGCTACAACTTGATGCCGGGTCTCGATCGCTGGGTTGTGAGTCATACGCTCGAGACGCTGGCGTACAAAGGCGAGCCCGGCACGAAGCCCTATACGCTCGCGATCAACCTCTCGGGCACCACGCTCAACGACGCACGCTTCCTCGACTTCGTTCTCGACGAGCTCACGGCCGCCGCCGTCGTGCCGGGCGCGATCTGCTTCGAGATCACCGAGACGGCCGCGATCGCCAACCTCGATCGCGTGATCTCGTTCATGCGTGCACTCAAGGCGCGCGGCTGTCTGTTCTCGCTCGACGACTTCGGCACGGGGTTGTCGTCGCTCACGTATCTCAAGAACCTGCCCGTCGACTTCGTGAAGATCGACGGGCAATTCGTCCGCAATGTGCTGCGCGACGGCGCCGACGAGTGCGTCGTGGAGTCGATCGCGCGCATGGCGCGGGCGTTCAAGATCCACGCGATCGCGGAGCGCGTGGAGAGCCGTGACGTCATGAAGCGGCTCGGCGAGCTCGGCGTGTCGTTCGCGCAAGGTTTCTTCATCGCCGTGCCGCAGCCCGTCTCCGAGCTGCCCGTGCGCAGCAACGTCCGCAAGCTCCGCGCCTAATGCCTTGGCCCCGACCCCAGATCCGGTTCTGCCGTCGTGCCGCTAGGTATTCCCCGAGACGGAGCTGAATCCGGCAAGTTTCAGCGCCTTGGCGTCGAACGTCACCGTGGCTTGGCAACCTAGTCGGCGATTGCGGGCTTCGATTAGGCAGTCTGCAAAGCCGGCGATCGAGTTCTTCCAGGAGTAGAGAGCACGTTCGACCGACGGTTCGTCTTCGAACACCAGATCTGCAACGTCCAATAGCGTGGAGAACGCTGAGACGATCTCCCACTTCGAGAGCTCGTACCGACTTCGCAGTACCCACTCGGTTTCCAGCAACACCAGCAGACTGACGAGAACAGGCTCGGCCTTGTCAGCTTCGCGCTTGATCAGCCGTCGCGCTCTCTCGAACTGCTGCTGATCGTCGCGAACCAGATATCGAACGAGGACGTCGGTGTCTAAGCCGAGCACTACCGAGACAACAAGTCAACGGGTACGGCTTTCCTGCCCTTCTTGTGCAACAGACCCGCGAGCTCAGAAACGCGCTTGTTCTTTACCCGCATGATGACGACACCGTCTGGCATCAACGTAAAGGTCATCCTATCGCCGGTTTTCATGCGCAGGCCATCGCGAATTGCCTTCGGGATTGTGGTTTGACCTTTGCTGGTCAGGGTTGCATCGGTACTCATTGCCAACTCCTTATTCCTTACAGGATCTAGTCTAGTAAGGACGGTCGCGGCGATGCAAGTGCCTGGCAGCGCTCTGAGTTGGTTTGACGTCAGTAGTCATACTTCATGTCCGCCAGTAAACTCCCTGAAATCCGCAGGAATACCGCTCAGAAACACCACAAGTGGAAAACGCTAAGCCCCTCGACCGCCGCATCTCGGTCGCGCCGATGATGGATCGGACGGATCGGCATTTGCGGTATCTGTTGCGCCTGCTGGCGCCGAGTGCGCGGCTGTACACGGAGATGATCACGGCGCGCGCGCTGCTGCGTGGCGATGCGGAGCGCTTGCTGCGTTTCGATGTTGCCGAGCATCCGGTCGCACTGCAGCTCGGCGGAGCTGAGCCCGACGAGCTTGCGGCTGCGGCGCGGCTCGGTGCGGCGGCCGGGTACGACGAGATCAACTTGAACGTCGGGTGTCCCAGCGATCGCGTGCAGGCGGGCTGTTTCGGTGCGCGGCTCATGCTGGAGCCGATCCGGGTCGCCGAGTCCGTGAGGGCGATGCGCGCGGCCGTCGGCGTGCCCGTCACCGTCAAGACGCGGCTCGGGGTCGATGAGCACGACTCGTACGAGTTCGTGCGCGATTTCGTCGCGGCCGTCGCGGCTGCCGGGTGCGACACGTTCATCGTCCATGCGCGCAAGGCGTGGCTCAGCGGCTTGAGCCCGAAACAGAATCGCGAGATTCCGCCGCTCGACTACGAACGCGTCCACCGTTTGAAGCGCGAGTTTCCCGAGCTTTGCATCGTCATCAACGGCGGGTTCGTCACGTTCGAGCAAAGCATCGCGGAGCTTACGCACGTCGACGGCGTCATGATCGGCCGCGCCGCTTACGAGGACTCGTGGCTGCTCGCGCGCCTCGACGCGGCGCTCAGCGGCGCCGCAGTCGCTGCCGAGGCCGACGTGCTCGCGTGCTACGAGCGCTACGTTGCGCAGGAGCTTGCGCGCGGCACGCCGCTCAAAGCGATGACGAGACATCTGCTCGGTATGCGCAACGGGCGAGTCGGCGGCCGGGTCTGGCGCCGAGCGCTCAGCGAGCTCGCCGATGGCGCGCCTGGCCTCGAGTCCCTGCGCCGGCTCGTGCAGACGTTCGCGCTTGCTCCCGCGTTGTCGTTCTCCTAGGCCTCCGAGGCAAGACGTGGCAGCCACTGCGAAGCAGAAGCTATCGGCCACAATGGCCGAGCAAGCGGACATTCACGATCTCTATGAGCGCGCCGTGCAGGCCGTCGACGTCGAGGCCGAGTTCCTGCGCGATACTTTCCGCGCGCTGCGCGGTCGCGACGCGTTGTCGTTGCGCGAGGACTTCTGCGGCACGGCGAGCCTCGCGTGCGAGTGGGTGCGCGGCGGCGCGCGCAGGCGGGCGATCGGCGTCGACGTCGATGCCGACGTGCTCGATTGGGGACGAAGGAATCGCGTCGCGGGCTTGCCCGCCGCTGCGCGAGCGCGCGTCGAGCTGGTGCACGACGACGTGCGGACCGCGAGCACGGCGCCCGTCGATCTCGTCGGGGCGTTCAACTTCAGCTACTTCTGTTTCAAGACGCGCGAGGAAATGCGCAACTACTTCGCGCGCGTGCACGCGGCGCTGAAACGCGACGGCGCTTTCTTCCTCGATGCGTTCGGCGGACCCGATGCTTCGGACCTCATGAAGGAAAAGACCAAGGTCGACGGGTTCACCTATATTTGGGAGCAGGCCGAGTTCGAGCCCGTGACGAGCCGCATCTTGTGCCACATCCATTTCAAGTTCCCTGACGGCTCGAAGATCAAGCGGGCCTTCACCTACGATTGGCGCCTGTGGACGTTGCCGGAGCTCCGCGAGCTGCTGCTCGAAGCGGGATTCGCGAGCGTGCGCGTCTATTGGGAAGGCGACGATGGCGAGGGCGGCGGCAACGGGGAGTTCCGCGAGCACGCGACCGGCGAGGCCGATCTCGCATGGATCGCCTACCTCGTCGCCGAGAAGTAGTGTGCACGCGCATGCGCCGGCCGGCGGCAAGATGCCCGCACGCGACACGCGTCCGTCTGCGCCGCGCGCTTCCTGGCGTATAATCCGCCCCGGCTCCCGCCTGCGCGTTCAAAGGAAGCCATGGGTAAGGATGTAGAGGTTGCGATCCTGTTCGCCGACGTGGTGGGCAGCACGCAGCTATACGAACAACAGGGCGACGTCAAAGCCCGGCAGATGGTCGGGCGCTGCCTCGACATCATGCGCGAGGCCACCGAAGCCAGTCGCGGCACCGTCATCAAGACCATGGGCGACGAGGTCATGTCGACGTTCCCGACGGCCGACGAGGCAATGAACGCGGCCAAGCGCATGCAGGAGCGAATTTCCGGCGACGCCGAGCTCGATCACCCCAACGGGCACGTCGCCATCCGTATCGGTTGCCACTTCGGGCCCGTCGTGCAAGAGGCGCGCGACATTTTCGGCTCCGCCGTGCACACGGCGAACCGCATGACGAGCCAAGCGAAGGCGAAGCAGATCATCACGACGCTCGCGACCGTGCACAAGCTGTCGCCCGAGTGGCAGGCGGCGACGCGGCAGATCGATGTCGCGACGGTTCGCGGCAAGGCCGACGAGGTCGTGCTGTTCGAGGTGCTCTGGCAGCCCGAGGATGCGACGAGCATGCTGCCGACGGTCGGGCAGGGCCGCACGAAAGGCGCGCGGCCGAAGCGGCTCAGCCTGCGCTATCAGGGCCGCGAGGTCACGGTCGGCGAGGGCCGCAAGAGCGCCACGCTCGGCCGCGCCGAGGACAACGACGTCGTCGTCAAGGGCAACTTGATCTCGCGCGTGCACGCCCGCATCGAAGCGAGCCGCGACCGGTTCACGCTCGTCGACGAGAGCACGAACGGCACGTTCGTGCAGACGAACACCGGCGAGGAGATCTTCGTGCGCCGCGACAGCACGCAGCTCACGGGCGAGGGCGTCATCGGGTTAGGCCGCGTGGCGCAGCCCGGGACGGCGTTGGCCGTCCACTTCGTCGTCGAGGAATAGCTGCCGCAACTCAGCCGAGCGCGCGCACGACCTTGTCGTGCTCGGCGCGCAGCTCGCTGGGCAGCCGCTCGCCGAACTCCGCGAAGTACTCGCCGATGCTCGCGAGCTCTTTGCGCCACTGCTCGGAATCGACGGCGAGCAACTGGGCGAGCGTGTCGCTCGAGACGTCGAGCCCCTTCAGGTCGATGTCCTCGGGTTTGGGCAATAAACCGATCGGCTTCTCGACGGCGCCGACGCGACCCTCGCAGCGTTCGATGATCCAACGCAGCACGCGCAGGTTCTCGCCGTAGCCGGGCCAGAGGAATTTGCCCGCCGCGTCGCGGCGGAACCAGTTGACGTGAAAAATCTTGGGCAGCTGGTCGGAGCGGCGGGCGAAGCTCAACCAGTGGCCCCAGTAGTCGCCGTAGTTGTAGCCGCAAAACGGCTTCATGGCCATCGGATCGCGCCGCACGACCCCGACCTTGCCGGTCGCTGCGGCCGTCGTCTCGGACGCGACGCTGGCTCCGACGAGCACGCCGTGCGCCCAATCCTTGGCTTGGTAGACGAGCGGCGCGAGCTCGCGCCGCCGGCCGCCGAACACGAGCGCCGCGATCGGCACGCCGTCGGGCGCTTCGGCGAGCTTCGAGTAGCTCGGATTCTGCTTGGCGGACACCGTGAAGCGGGAGTTGGGATGCGCCGCGGGTCCGTTGGCTTTCGAGTAAGTCTTGCCCTTCCAGTCGATGGCCGGCGCGCCGCTGCCTTTCTCTTCCCACCATGGGTCGTTGTCGGCCGTGACGCCGACGTTGGTGAAGATCGTGTCCTTGCGGATCATGTCGTAGGCGTTGCGATTCGTCTGCGGGTTCGTGCCCGGCACGACGCCGAAGTAGCCGGCCTCGGGGTTGATGGCGCGCAACTGGCCGTTCGCATCGAGATGCATCCAGGCGATGTCGTCGCCGAGCGTCCACACTTTCCAGCCCTTTTGGCTAGCGGGCGGGATCAGCATCGCGAGGTTGGTCTTGCCGCACGCCGACGGAAACGCGCAGGCGAGATAGTGGATATCGCCGAGGGGGCTCTGCACGCCGACGATGAGCATGTGCTCGGCGAGCCAGCCCTCGGTGCGCGCCTGATAGCTCGCGATTCGCAGTGCATGACACTTCTTGCCGAGCAACGCGTTGCCGCCGTAGCCCGAGCCGTAGCTCATGATCGTGAGCTCCTCGGGGAAGTGCACGATGTAGCGGCGTTTGGGATCGAGCTCGCCGATCGAGTGCAGGCCTTTGACGAAGGTCTTGTCCTTTTCGATGCGTTTGAGCGCCGGTTTGCCGATGCGCGTCGTGAGATACATGTTCGCGACGACGTAGGCGCTGTCCGTGATCTCGACGCCGCAGCGCGCGTAGGGCGAGTCGACGGGCCCCATGCAGTACGGGATCACGTACATCGTGCGGCCGCGCATGCACCCTGCGAAGCACGACTTCAAGAGATCCTTGGCTTCCGCTGGCGCCTTCCAATTATTGTTCGGCCCGGCGTCGACCTCACTGCTCGTGCAGACGAAGGTCAGGTGCTCGACGCGTGCGACGTCCTCGGGATCTGAGCGGTGCAGATAGCAGCCGGGGTAGGTCGTCTGATTGAGCTCGAGGAGCGTGCCGCTGTCGAGCATTTCGTCGAGCAGCTTGCGGTATTCTTGCTCGGTGCCGTCGCACCAGTGGATCCGGTCGGGGCTGGTCAATTCCGCGATTTCCGCGACCCAGTCGCGGAGACTCTTCAGGCGCGTGGTCATGGATGGGTCGGTGCTGCGAGGACTGGAAAGCGGCGTAGTATAGCCTGCACCGCCCCTCGCGCGGTCAATGGTGGCGGCGCCAGACAGCGAAAAATCGCAACTACGTCGAGGATTTACCTGTTTTATGCCCAGGCTGGCACGGTACGGCTCGCGAAGGGCGGGCGCAGGGCTCTGCGGCGCAGTGCTGGCGGCCGTGGCGCTCACCGGCGTTGCGCAAATCGCTCCGCCTTCGCGCGGCGGCCTGCTGGTGTCCTCGACGCTCGAGCGCATCGCGCCCAAGGCGGCCGACGACGGTGACGCCGCGCTCGACACCGGCGCGGCAGCTGTCGCGTCGCATGCCGACGAGCTCGTATTGAGCGTCGAGTTCACGAACACGAGCGAGCAAGTCGTCGACGCCGTGCGCATCACGAGCCCCGTGCCCGCCGGTGTTCGCTACGTCGCCGACAGCGCCAGCGGCCCTGGAAGCGAAGCCTTGTTCTCGGTCGATGAGGGCCGCACGTTCGGCCGACCCGACGAGCTCACGATCGTGGGCGCCGACGGTGTCGCGCGCGCGGCCGACGCGGCCGAATACACGCATGTGCGTTTCGTGCTCGATGCGCCGCTAGATGCGGGGGCCTTAGGGATAGCGCGGTTCCGTGCGGTGCCGCGTTGATGCTCGACGAGGTGTTCGGCGCCGACGGCGCGCTCGCGGAGCGGCTGCCGGGGTTCACCTATCGCGCGGCGCAACGCGAGATGGCCGAGCTCGTGGTCGCAGCGCTCGAGTCGGGCCGTCACGCCGTCATCGAGGCCGGCACGGGTATCGGCAAGACGTTCGCTTATCTGTTGCCCGTGCTGCTGCTCGAGCGGCGCGCCATCGTTTCCACGGGCACGCACACGCTCCAGGATCAGCTCTTCGCCCGCGACCTGCCGCTGCTCGGCGCCGTCGTGGGCCGGCCCATGCGCGTCGCGCTGCTCAAGGGGCGCAGCAACTATCTCTGCTGGCATCGACTCGAGTCGGCGTTGCACGCGGGCACGCACGACGGCGCGACGCTCGCGGCGTTGCGCGCGCTGCACGGCTGGGGGCAGGCGAGCGACAGCGGCGACCTCACCGAGCTCGAGGACCTCGCCGACGATCACGCGCTGCGCGCGCAAGTCACCTCGACCATCGAGAATTGTCTCGGCCGAGAGTGCGAGCACATCGATCGCTGCTTCGTGGTCGAGGCGCGCCGCCGCGCGCAGGCCGCCGAGATCGTCATCGTCAACCACCATTTGCTGCTCGCGGACTTGGCGCTCAAGGACTTAGGTATAGGGGAGCTTTTGCCG
>DATFFV010000461.1:0-3339 GCA_035249885.1 Gammaproteobacteria bacterium
GCTCGCGGCCGCTGCAGAGGTGCCCGTCGTCGCGACCAACGAGGTCTGTTTCCTCGCGCGCGACGACTTCGAGGCGCACGAGACGCGTGTCTGCATCGCCCAGGGCGTGACACTCGGAGATCCCGCGCGTTCGCGCAGCTACAGCGAGCAGCAGTACCTGCGCTCGCCCGCCGAGATGGCGGCGCTGTTTGCCGATTTGCCGGAAGCGCTCGAGAACACCGTCGAGATCGCGAAGCGATGCTCGCTCGAGGTGGCTTTAGGAAGCGTGTACCTGCCGGATTTCGTGGCCGAAGATCGCACGCCGCCGCGCGAGTACTTGCAGAAACGTGCCATGAGTGGGCTCGAGCGCCGTCTCGACGAGATCGGTATCGCGCCCGGGGCGGCCGCACCCTACCGCGAGCGGCTCGCACGGGAGATCGAGGTTATCTGCAAGATGGGCTTCGAGGGCTATTTCCTCATCGTCGCGGATTTCATCAGTTGGGCGCGCGACAACTCGATCCCGGTGGGGCCGGGGCGCGGGTCGGGCGTCGGCTCGCTCGTCGCCTATGCGCTCGGCATCACCAATCTCGACCCGCTCGCGCACGATCTCTTGTTCGAACGCTTCTTGAATCCCGAGCGCGTCTCCCTGCCGGACTTCGACATCGACTTCTGTATCGACGGGCGCGATCGCGTCATCGACTACGTCGCGAAGCGCTACGGGCGCGAGCGCGTGGCGCAGATCGCGACCTACGGCACGATGGCCGCGCGCGCGGTCGTGCGCGACGTTGGCCGCGCGCTCGGCATGCCCTACGGCTACGTCGACCGGATCGCCAAGCTCATCCCGTTCGAGCTCGGCATCACGCTCGACAAAGCCATCGCGGACGACGAGGAGCTGCGCGGCGTCTACCAGAAAGAGGAAGAGGTCCGCGGCCTCATCGATCTCGCGAAGCGCCTCGAAGGTCTCGCGCGCAACGTCGGCACTCACGCGGGCGGCGTCGTGATCGCACCGCAGGCGATCACGCAGTACATGCCGCTCTACGCCGACGCGGACGGCCAGTTGCTGACGCAGCTCGACAAGGACGACCTCGAGGCCATCGGGCTCATCAAGTTCGATTTCCTGGGACTCAAGACGCTCACGATCATCGACAAGGCCGTCGCAACCATCAACGAGCAGCGCGCCGCGCGCGGCGAGCCGCCGCTCGCCATCGACGCGCTTCCCGTCGACGACGCGAAGACCTACGAGCTGCTGCGCCAATGCCGCACGACGGCCGTGTTCCAGCTCGAATCGCTCGGCATGCGCGACCTCATCAAGCGGCTGCAGCCCGACCGCTTCGACGACGTCACGGCCATCGTCGCATTGTTCCGGCCGGGACCCATGCAGATGGCGGATGAGTTCATCGCGCGCAAGCATCGCAGCGGCGGTGCGCCGCCCGACTATCTGCACCCGCGGCTCGAGGCGATTCTCAAGCCGACCTACGGCGTGATCTTGTATCAAGAGCAGGTCATGCAGATCGCGCAGGTCCTCGCGGGCTACTCGCTCGGCGGCGCCGACTTGCTGCGGCGCGCGATGGGCAAGAAGAAGCCCGAGGAGATGGCCGAGCAGCGCGACGTGTTCCTCAAAGGAGCCACGGAGCGCGGCGTCGAGCCGGGGCGCGCGAATCACATCTTCGACCAGATGGAGACGTTCGCGGGCTACGGCTTCAACAAGTCGCACGCGGCCGCCTACGCGTTGATCGCTTACCAGACGGCGTGGCTCAAGACTCACTACCCCGAGGCGTACATGGCCGCGGTGCTCACGGCCGACCTCGACGACACGGACAGGCTCGTCGTGCTCAAGGACGAGCTCAAGCGCATGGGGATCACGCTCGAGCCGCCCGACGTCAACCGCTCGGTGCTTGCGTTCACGGTGGCGGGGCCGAAGCGCATCAGCTACGGGCTCGGCGCGCTCAAGGGCGTGGGGCCCGGCGCCGTCGAGGCGATCGTCGCCGAGCGCGCGGCGCGCGGCCCGTACACGAGCCTCGTCGATCTCACGCGCCGCGTCGACCTCATGAAGATCAACCGCCGCGTGCTCGAGGCGCTCGTGCGATCGGGCGCGCTCGATGCGCTCGGCGCCAACCGCGCGACGCTCATGGCGGGCGTGCCGAACGCGCTGCAAGCCGCCGAGCGCTCGACGCACGCGCAGGCCGCGGGGCAAACGGCGTTGTTCGGCGGCGCCGAGCACAACGACCTCGAGCTCGTGCTCACGCCCGTGCGCGAGTGGACCAAGCGCGAACGGCTCGAGGGCGAGCGCGAGAGCCTCGGTCTCTATCTCACGGGGCATCCGTTCGAAGATTTCGCCGAGCATTGCAAGCACTTCACGAACGGCGCCATTGCGAAGGTGCTCGCGGCGTTGCCGAGCACGGCGCAACCGTACCAAATCCGCAAGGAGGCGATTCTCGCGGGGGTCGTCGTCGACGTGCGGCGGCGCGGCAATCGCGTCTCGATCATCCTCGACGACGACACGGAGCGCATCGAAGTCACGATGTTCGACGAGGTGTTCGCGCAGTCGAAGCACGTGATCGCCAAGCACGCCGTGCTGCTCGCCGAGGGTCAGCTCCGCTACGACGACTTCATCAACGGCTGGCGGCTCACGGCGAAGCGCGTGCGCTCCGTCGACGAGGCGATCGAGGAGTACGCGCGCCGGCTCACGATCCGCTGGCCGAGCGACGCCGCCCTGGGCGCCGACCTGGTGCGGCAACTCCAGCGAGTCTTGAAGCCATTCACGCGCGGCAAGTGCGAGGTCTCGATCGAATATCGCGCCAATGGCGCGGAAGCCTCGCTCACGCTGGGCGAGGCCTGGTCGGTGCGCGTGACCCGGGAGCTACGCGACCAGCTTGCGCGCGTCTTGGGCGACGACGGTTACCTGATTCACTACCCCAGACACTTTCTTTAGTTGGCGGCGCCCCCCGCAAATTCAGGGAACCAAGCTCGCTGCCCGACGTTTGGGACTCTGTAGAACGGAGATTCAGCTATGAGGGGTCGCCGCCCCGCCGATCTCGAGTTCGAGGCGTTCATGCGCCCGCACCTCGATACGGTCTTCGGCCGCGCCTATGCGCTCACGGGCAGCACCCCCGATGCCGAGGACCTGACGCAGGAAGTCTGCATCCGAGCAAGCGCTGGGTTCGGCGAGCTCGTGGATCACGACAACCCGCGCGCTTGGCTGCTGCGAGTCCTCTATCGGTTGTTCGTGGACTCGGTTAGGAGCCGGCGCCGGTCGCCGGTCAGGCTGATGGCCGGCGACGAGCTCCAGCGGTCGCTCGAAGGCGCGGCGTCGACGGAGCCGGGCCCAGAGCAGCAGGCCGAAGCCTCGACGTTCTTCAG
>DATFFV010000462.1:0-4281 GCA_035249885.1 Gammaproteobacteria bacterium
TGATGATGATGCAGGTGCGCCAGCTCTCGGAGATCTTCGTCGGGCAGGATTCCGGCTGGTCGACGCAGACGCGCAAGCACTCGCACATGCCTTGGGGCGCGTTGCTCCGACGCCATTGGCTGCAGACGCTCGCGGGCATCGCCGTGTCCGTCGTGCTCGTCTACGTGTCGCCGCCGCTGTTCCTCTGGATGGTACCCGCCCTCGCGGGGCTCGTCGGCGCACTGCCGTTGTCGGCCGCGAGCGGCAGCGTCGTGCTCGCGAAGGTCACGCGCGCGTTCGGCTTGCTCACGGTGCCCGAGGAGGTCGCCGTGCCGAGAGCCGTCGCGCTACGCGACGAAAGCGAGGCGCGCTTCGAGGAGCTGCTCGACGGCGTCACGATCGAGCGCGTGCTCAGCGACGAGCTCGCGCGCCAGCGGCACTTCGCCGCGGTCCAGCCGCGGCCACCGCCGATGCGCGGCCACCCCGATGTCATGTTCATCACGGCGCGCGCCAAGCTTGCCGATGCGCACACGGCGGCCGAGGCATTGTCCTGGCTGACGCCGCCCGAGCAGCTGGCCGTGCTCGGCGATCGCGACCTGTTCCAGGCGCTGCTGCGGCTCGTGAACCCGGACGTGCCCGATCGGGCGGCCCTGCGCTCTGCGTAGGTCGACCGACGCATTAGAATGCCGTCGGGCTCAGGCGGAACCAGGACTCCCCGTTTCGATGGATGCTGAATCTCACGGGGGGCTTCGGGCTCGGCTGCGCCGGCCACTTCCCGAGCGAACGTCCGAGGTCCTACGCGAGATCGCCGCCGGCGACAGCGAGCGCGTGACCTTTCGCGACATTCTGACGGTGCTGCGCCACCGGGTCTTCGGCTTTACATTGCTCGTCTTCGCGCTGCCGTGCTCCCTGCCGATGCCGCCCGGAATCCCGACCGTCTGCGGCGTGGCGCTCGTGATCATCGCCTTGAACCTCATCGCGGCGCGGCAGCGGCTCTGGCTCCCGGGCGCGATAGCCGACAAAAGCGTGGCCCGGGCCGATCTGCAGCGCATCGTCGAACGCGCCGTGCCGTACCTCGAGCGCCTCGAGCGCGTCTGCAAGCCGCGCTTCGCTATCGTCACGGAACCCGTCGGTAAGGTCCTGATAGGCCTCGTGATCTTGGTGCTCGGCTTCATCATGATCTTGCCGATTCCGTTCCTCGGCAACATCCCGCCGGGGTTTGCCGCCACGTTCATTGCCATCGGCATGACCGAGCGCGACGGCCTCGTCGTCCTCATTGGCCTCCTGGTATCGGCGATCGCGATCGCCGTGGCGTCGGTCGCCACGTGGAGCGCGGTGCTCGCGATCGTCAATTTTTTCTCGAGCTGAAGCCTCGATCGGGACGGTGTCGGCCGTTGCAGACACATTGGCGTGGTAGTGTCGCCTGTGCTAGATAGGAAATTCGTCACGATCTTCGTGCAAGTGGTTGTGGCGAAACCGAAAGCACTCACAGCACTCAATAGGGGATAGCTCATGTTCGAGATCGGCAAGAAAGGCACGCCTGACAGCGGTTCGCGACCCGAGTCGAGCCCGGCACGCACGGAGTCGACCGCGCCGCGTAGCAGCAGCAGCAGCAGCAGCGGCATGAGCGGCCGCGAGGCCGCGGTCATCGGCCCGTCGATTCACATCGACGGCGACGTGCGCGGCGAAGAGGACCTGCTCATCGACGGCGAGGTCAGCGGCACGGTGCAGCTCAAGAACAACAGCTTGACGGTCGGGCCCAACGGCAAGGTAAAGGCCGACGTCTATGCGCATTCGATCTACGTCGACGGTTATCTCGAGGGCGATCTCTACGGCTCGGAGCGCGTCAACATCCGCAAGAGCGCGCAAGTGCGCGGCAACGTGACGTCGCCGCGCGTGAGCCTCGAGGACGGCGCGAAGTTCAAGGGCTCGATCGAGATGGATCCGCAAGCCGCGCAGAACGTCGTCGGCCGCGCCGTGCCCAAGAGCGCGTCCGCGCCGTCCGCCGCCAAACCCGTCGTAGCGCAACCGGTGAAGCCCGATGCGCCGGCCGTCAAGACGGGAGTCGTGAGCTAGCGAAAGCCCGTGGCTGTCGACGCGCGGCGTGCAAGCGGCGGTTCATACGCCGCAGCGGGAGCCACTGCGCCCGAGCCGCTCAATGCGCCGCTGTTTCACACGCTCATGCAGCGCCTGGCCGCAGGCGGGCGCTGGGTCGTGCTGGATCTCGGCGCTGCGCACAGCGCCACGATCGGCTCGTTCGGGCGCTTCCGCTGCCGCCTCGACATCGTGGATCTCGCCACGGGTCTCGACGCTTTGAACGGCGAGGTCGATCCGCGCCGCATTCGCCAACGCGCCGAAAGCTTGCTGCCGCAGCGCCGCAGCGAATCCACGGACGTCGTGCTCTGCTGGGACCTCATCAACTACTTGAATCAGCCTGCGCTCGCGGCCCTCATGGAGTGCGTCGCGCTGCGCTGCAAGCGCGGCGCGCTCGCACACGGCCTCGTCTACTACTCGGCGCGCGAGATGCCCGAGCGGCCGAGCACCTTCGTGCCCGTCGACGATCAGCACATTGCGCAGCACGCCATCGTGCCGCGTGCGCGGCCCGCGCCGCGCTACACGCCCGAGGATCTCGCCCGTTGCATGCCCCGTTACGGCGTCGAACGCGGCCGCTTGCTGCGCAACGGCATGCAGGAGTTCCTGTTCAGGCTCTGAGCGAGGGGGGAGCGCCCAAGATGCGCGCCACGAAAGGCTGGCTGACGATCGCTGCATGCGCGACTGTCGGCGCTTGCAGCGACGAGCCGACGCCCGGGCCCGAGGAAGCGCGTGCAGCGACGGGCGCCGACTCGCCGTCGGAGCGCGTCGTCTATTCGTCGCTGCGGCCCGGCAACTGGGACGTCTTCTACTTCGCGGGCGCCGGCAGTGCGCCGCGGCGTCTCACCGACCATCCGGGACTCGACTACGACGCTGCGTTGTCACCCGACGGCCGTTGGGCCGTGTTCACGTCGGAGCGGCGCGGCAACCCGGATCTCTACGCGCTCGAGATCGAAGGCGGCGCAGAGCCCCGGCTCTTGATCGACAGCGTGGCCATGGAGGATCAGGCCGCGTTCTCCCCCGACGGCCGCAGCATTGCGTTCGTGAGCACCGCGAGCGGCAACGCCGACATCTACGTGCTGCCGTTCGCGCCGGAGCGCTCGCAGGAGCTTGCGGCCGCAACCAACGTCACGAACCACCCGGGCGGGGATTTTCGTCCGGACTTTTCACCCGATGGCGCGCGCATCGCGTTCACGACCGACCGCGATACGCCCGTGTCGGGCCATCCGATCTTTGCGTTCACGCGCCAGCGCGAAGGCGACGTGTACGTCATGAATCGCGACGGGAGCAGCTTGCAACGGCTCACGTCAACGCCCGACTGGGACGGTTCGCCCGAGTGGTCCGCGGACGGCGGCACGTTGTATTTCTACTCCGCGCGGCCGCGCGAGATCGTCGGTCCGCCGACGAGCCCGATCCTGGGGCAAGAGGGCGGCTTTAGGATCTGGGCGATGAATGCCGATGGGTCGAGCCCGCGCGCCGTGACGCCCGAAGGCGTCGAAGCGCTCGCGCCGGCGGTCACCGCGGACGGCCGCATCGCGTATCAGAAGCGCACGGGCTACGCGCGCTGGAGCATCGAGTCGGTCGCGGCCGACGGCACGGGCGCGCGCGCCGAGAGCGACACGGCGACCGACTATTGGCTGCCGGATTTTCACTCGAGCGGCGCCATGGTGTGCCACGGCGTCGGCCCGGCGGTCGGCGAGACGCAAGCCGTCGAGGAGATTCTCGGCGCGGGCGCACTGCTCGCGGCCGACTATCCCGCGGACGTCACGATGCCCGACCGCACCGTCACGCTGTACCCGATGCGGCATACCACCGGCCTGGCTCCGCACCCGGACCGCAACGAGACCGCGGTCACGATCGAGAACGAGGCCGGTACGAGGCTCGTGCTCGCGGACTTCGACGGCGGCAATCAGCGCGAGCTCTTCGCCGTGCCCAACGTCGGCATCGTGAGCGGCACGCCGAATCGCCTGTTCGACATCAAGTGGTCGGACGATGGCGAGTGGATCACGTACACGCAAGGGTTCTTCTTCGGTCAAGGTACCGACGAAGCCGACATATGGATCATGCGCGCCGACGGCTCCGAGCGACGCAACCTGAGCGAAGACACCGCAGCGAACGAAGGCGTCGCCGCGTTTTCGCCGGATGCAGGGAAGCTCGTATTTCGCAGCGCTCGCGACGGTCGCTTCGATCTCGTGTCGAGCAACCGCGACG
>DATFFV010000463.1:0-9312 GCA_035249885.1 Gammaproteobacteria bacterium
TCGGAATAAGCCTGTTGCGCGATCTTTCTCGTTTGTCGCCGCCATAAAGGCGTGCAACTCGTTGATATATCGAGGCCCCGCCGCATGATCGTTTTTTGACCAAATGGGGCGAAATCGTTTCGGAACCGGGATTTGGGGCGACGGGAAACGCGATCTCCACAGAGTTGTGCACAGTTTCTGTGGATAAGCGGAGCACCGTGGGCCGTTCCCGGCTCGTCTTGTGTTCCGGCGGGGCCGGCATTATTCTCTCGCGCCCTGCTGGGAGCCGGCCATGAAGCCAGAAATCCATCCGAATTACGCCGCCATCAAAGTGATTTGCTCGTGCGGCAACGAGTTCACGACGCGTTCCACGCTGGGTCAGGACCTGCATGTCGAGGTCTGCTCGTCGTGCCATCCGTTTTACACCGGCAAGCAGAAGATCGTCGACAGCGGCGGCCGCGTCGACAAGTTCCGGCGCCGCTATAACAAGGCGGCCGGACAGGCCACGGGCTGATCGTTCGGCGGCTGACGCCGCCCTCCCGGAATCCCCGCCTCAGAGGTCGGTGCCCGCGCCCAGCGCGAGCACCGTCGCGCGCGAAGCGCGCCGCATGGGCTTGCCGTCCACCGGCGAGAGCGGCGCGTGGCCCGAGCCACGCTCGGGGAACACCATGACCTCGAGCTCTTCGTCCTCGACGAGCAGAGTAAAGCCCGGGATGAGCTCGATCTCGTTGCGGCCGAAGCGATAGCGCCGCTGCGAATCGCGCAGCCGGAACCCTCGACTCTCGAGAGCGCCCGCGACGACCTCGGGCGAATCGCTGAAGACGTGGAGCTCGATCGCCGAGCTCTGCGTGGCTGTGCCGTCGAGCACGGAGCCGACGAGCTTCGGCCGGAAGGCCGCGAGGAAATCCATCGCTCGCGCCGCGACCGAGCGTAACCGGCCGAGCCGGTCGTTGTGCGCGGCGGGCTCGAAGGTCCGCTGCCGCTCGGCAAGGCGCTCGTGAATCTCCCCGTTGCTCGGTAGGGTGGCGCCACCGCGGATGCCCAAACGCTCGGCCGCCTTGCGCTTGGCCAACGAGTAATCCGCGATGCCGTGCTCGGCCATGAGACGCGCGGCTTCATCCGCGAGCTCCTGGCGCAGCTCTTCCGACAACCAAGGTGCAGAACGACGACGTCCGCTCATGGCCGTCGCTCAGAAGATCGGCTCACCGCTCGGGCGAGTGTCGCTACCGGGCTCGAGCGCATTGAACGATCCCGAGCAGACGCGATCAGCCGGCTCGCGCTCCGGCAGGTGTTCGATATCGAACTTCTCGAAGATGCTGTCGGGCCGGCAATCGTTGGCGATGAGCCCCGTGGCCGGGTCGATACGGTACTCGACGATGCCCGGCGGCCGTACCAGCGGTCGCTCGACAGCACCGGCGAGCGCCTCGCTCATGAAGCCCGTCCACATGGGCAGCGCCGTGTAGCTGCCTTGCTCGCGCGCGCCGAGCGGGCGGCTCTGATCGTCGAAGCCGACCCAGGCTGCGCCCACGACGTTGGGGTTGAATCCGACGAACCACGTGTCGCGACCTTCGTTGGTCGTGCCGGTCTTGCCCGCCAGGTCGTTGCGGCCGAGCGCGCGGCGCGCGCCGGCCCCCGTGCCGCGCACTACGTTGTCGCGCAGCAGGTCGGTAATGAGGAACGCGTTGCGTGCCGAGATCACGCGCTCTGCGGCGTGCTGCTGCGGATAGAGCTCCGTCGCGTCGGCGACGAGCTCCTCGGTCTCTGGCTCGACGCGCGGCGGCGTCTCGGGCGGCGTGTTGCACTCGGCGCAGATCGCGGGCCGCGCCGCGTACACGAGCTCGCCGTCGGCCGTGGTCACGCGGTCGATGAAGTAGTGCTCGACACGATAGCCGCCGTTCGCGAACGCGGCGTAGCCCGTGGCGAGGTCGAGGGGAGCGACGCCGCCCGAACCGAGCGCGAGTGCCAAGTCCTTCGGAACCGCCGTATCGTCGAAGCCGAAGCGCTTGACGTGCTCGACGGCCGCGGGAACGCCCATGGTCTGGAGCATACGGACGGACACCGAGTTCATCGACTCCAGCAACGCTTCGCGGAGCCGCGTGGGACCGAAGTACTTGCCGCCGAAGTTCTCGGGCCGCCACACACGCTCGAGCGCCGCTTGGTAACCCAAGTCGAGCGGCGCGTCGGTGACGACCGTGGCCGGGGTGGAGCCGTTCTCGAAGGCCGCCGAATAGAGGAACGGCTTGAACGCCGATCCCGGCTGCCGCCGCGCCTGAGTGGCGCGGTTGTAGTTGCTGAGGAAGAAGTCGAAGCCGCCCGTGAGCGCCACGATCGCGCCGTCGAGCGGATCGACGGCTACGAACGCGCCCTGCACCTCGGGGATCTGCGCCAGCCGCCAACCGCCCTCGCGCGTGCGACGGAACCGCACGACATCGCCGGGGCGCAGCACCTCGGCAACGGTCTTCGGCTTCTCGCCCCAGATGTCGTCGGTGACGAAGCGCGCAGCCCACTCGACGGCATCGAGACCGATGGCCTGCACGCCGTGCTCGGCGAAGAACACCTGCCCGTCGAGCTCACCGGCCGCGAGCACGATCGCAGTTTCGTAATCGAGCAACGACGGCGGTGCGTCCTCGAGCAGAGCGCGCAGCGCCGCGGGATCGTACGCGACCGCTTCGCCTGCCGCCGCCGGCCCGGCGTTCGCGCCGGCGCCCGGAAGGTCGACGCGCGTGAGCGGCCCGCGATAGCCGTGGCGCTCGTCGTAGGTCATGAGCGTATCGCGTATCGCGCGATTCGCGGCCGCCTGGTGCCGGCTGTCGATCGACGTCGTCACCTTGAGACCGGCCGTGAGCGCGTGCTCCCCGAACCGCTCGACCATTTCGGCTCGCACCATCTCGCCGACGTACGGCGCCGCGATCTGGGCCGGCGAGCCGAAATTTCCGCTCTGCACGGGCTCGGCCATGGCGATGGCGTATTGCTGCTCGTCAATGGCGCCCGTTTCCTTCATGCGGCCCAACACATAGCTGCGGCGGGTCGCCGCATTTTTGGGGCTCGCGATCGGATTCCAGTCGTTGGGACGCTGCAGGATGCCGGCGAGGATCGCCGTCTCGGAGACCGTGAGCTCGCTCAAGCTCTTGCCGAAATACGTCTGCGCCGCCGTCGCCATGCCGTACGAGCGCCCGCCCATCAATGACGTATTCAAAAAGAGCTCGAGGATCTCCTCTTTGGTGAACTCGCGCTCGATGCGGATCGCGAGAATCCACTCCCTGTACTTGTTGACGAACCGGTCGAGGCCCGAGCTCAAGCCTGCACGCGACGTCACCTCGAGCGTGCGGGGTAACTGCTGAGTGATCGTGCTGCCGCCGACGTTCCTTCTGCCGAAGAGCTCGCTGATCGCACCGCGGATGATGCCGCGATAGTCGATGCCCGGATGCTCGAAGAAATGCTCGTCCTCGGCGGCGAGGACTGCCTTGATCAACAGCGGCGGGAACTCGTCGTAGTCGACCGGCGTCCGCTTTCGCTCGCCGAATTCCTGCATGAGCCGGCCGTCGCGCGTGTAGATCTGGAGGGGTTCCTGGATCTCGAGGTCGCGGAGCTCGGCGGCGCTCGGGATGCTCGGCTCGAGGTAGTAGTAGGCGCCGATGAATAGGCCCGCCACGACCACTGCCGAGCCGATCCCGGCGGCCAGAATAGTCAACAGAATCTGTGGGTAACGTTTCATCGCTGAAGTTGCATTCTACGCCCTTGCCACGTCTAGGGGCTTTGTGCATAGTCCGCCGCGTCAGGGCAAACCCATCGAAAGATGGGGACGCAAAGCCTCCGGTCTACGGGCACGGCGACGATCGCCGGAATCTAGGATAGCGGGGCTGCCGAAGCGGTTGAATACCGAGCGCCCCGGCCAAAGCCGGAGCCACGCTTCGCCAGCTCATTCCCCGCCAACCGCCCACCAAACCGCGGGCTCGTCCTGAGCCGAAAAGGAAACCAGTCATACCCGGCACATTCGGGCGCGGCTGGCGACGAAACTCGAGTTTAGGCTCGATCGAGGGATCGAGAGACCCGTCACACCGGTGTATATCGCGTGTGAGATATAGTTAAATTGGGCTAATGACGGCACGTGTAGGATTCTAACCCAACCTCTCGTGTTGGAAAGGAAAAAGCTGTGTTCGCAACGCGTGGAAAAGGATCGTTGGTCGGCCTCGATATCACCACTTCCTCGGTGAAGCTCATCGAGCTCGCGGCCAGCGGTCGCGGTTACCGAGTCGAATCCTACGCAGCCGAGCCGACGCCCCCGAACGCGATCAACGAAAAAGCCATCGTCGATGCCGATGCCGTCGGCGAAGCCATTCGTCGCGCCCACAAGCGCGCCGGCACGAAGACACGCGAGGCTGCGATCGCGATCAGCGGTGACGCAGCGATCACGAAAGTCATTCAGATGCCGAAGAACCTCAACTCGACCGACCTCGAAGGCCAGGTCGAGCTCCAAGCCGATCAATACATCCCCTTCCCCATGGAAGAGGTCAGCTACGACTTCGAGGTCATCGGCGACAGCGAGCGCGACCCCGACATGGTCGACGTGCTGCTCGTCGCCACGCGCACCGAGAACGTCGAGCAACGTCAACTGGCCGTCGAGGCCGCGGGCCTGCAAGCCCGCGTCGTCGACGTCGAAGCGTTCGCCGTGGAGAACGCGTGCCAATTGCTGACGCATCAGATGCCCGACGCGGGCTCCGACAAATTCATCGCGATCGTCGACTTCGGCGCGAGCACGACGACGTTCAGCGTGCTCAAGGACTTGAAGGTCATCTACACGCGCGACTTCGCCTTCGGCGGCCAGCAGCTCACCGAGGAGATCATGCGGACGTACGGTCTCAGCATGGAGGACGCCGGTCGCGCCAAGAAAGAAGGTGGCCTGCCGAGCAACTATCAGCCCGAAGTCCTCGACGCGTTCATCGACGACATGTCGCAGCAGGTGAGCCGTTCGTTGCAGTTTTTCCTGGCGTCGGGCAGCGGTCGCGAACAGCCCGATCAGATCTTGATCTGCGGCGGCTGCGCCAACATCCCCGGCGTCGCCGACGTCATCGGCAGTCGCGTCGGTATCGGCACACAGATTGGTGACCCGCTCGGCCAGATGAAGATCTCCGGCCGCGCGAAGTCGCAAGGCGTGGATCGCGACGCAACGGCCTTGCTCACTGCGTGCGGGCTTGCACTGAGGAGCTTCGACTAAGATGCCAAAAATCAATCTACTGCCCTGGCGCGTAGAGCAACGCCAGCGGCGCAAGAAAGAATTCCTCGTCGCCTTGGCCGGCACGCTCGTGGTCGCCGCCGGCGTCGTCTACCTATCGAAGCTGACCGTCCAAGGCTGGACGAGCGCGCAGCGCGGCCGCAACGAGATCCTGCGCACCGAGATCAGCGCGCTCGACAGGCAGATCGAAGAGATCTCGGGGCTCGAGAGTCAGATCGACCGGTTGCGCGCGCGCATGCAAGTCATCACGCAGCTCCAGCGGTCGCGCCCCGAGATCGTGCACCTGTTCGACGAGCTCGTGAATGCAATTCCCGAGGGCGTGAATCTCACCGAGGTCGTGCAGCTCGGGGACCGCGTCGAGATGCGCGGCCTGGCGCAGTCGAGCACGCGCGTGTCGGCGCTCATGCGCAATATCGAAGATTCCGAGTGGCTCAGGAACCCGGGGCTCGAGGTCGTCGAGACCGTCGCGGGGGGCATCGATCGCTCGTCGCAGTTCGAGGTCTTCGCGCAACAAGTCTCGTTGGCCGGCCCGCTCGAGGGCGAAACCGTTGAAGGGGTGCCACCGCGATGAGCATTGTAGACGAGCTACGCACACTCGACACGAGCGACCCCGGCCGCTGGCCGCTCCCGATCCGCATCGGCGCCGTCGGCGTCACCTTCGTCGCCGTCGTCGCGGCCGGAATCTATTGGTTCGTGATCGAGGCAGAGGTTCCGGCTCTCGAGCGCGCCCAGGCCGAGGAACTCGACCTCAGGGGCCAGTTCGAGGACCGGCAGCGCAAGGCCGCCAACTTCGACGCCTATCGCGCCCAGCTCGCCGAGATCGAGCGCGACTTCGGCGCCATGCTGCGGCAACTGCCCGGCCAGACCGAAGTGCCGAGCCTGCTCGTCGACATCTCCCAGACGGGCCTCGGCGCCGGCCTCGAGGAGCAACTCTGGCAGCCGACGCTCGAGGTTCAGAAGGACTTCTACGCGGAGCTGCCGATCAAGCTGCGCTACACGGGCAGCTATCACGAGTTCGGCAATTTTGTGAGCGGCATCGCTGCGCTGCCGCGAATTGTGACCTTACATGACATCACGATTCGCCAGGCCAGTCGCGAGGGGTCGCCCGACGACCTTACGCTCGATGCCACGGCGAAGACCTATCGCTATCTGGACGAGGAAGCGACGGAGGGACGATGACGAGCCGTAGCGCATTCTCGAGGCGTTGGTTGGCCGCCGCGGTAGCCGCGACGGCCTTGAGCGCCTGTGGCGGCGCGAACGACGACCTGCGCGAGTACATCGACGAGATCAAGGCGCGGCCCGGTGGCCGCATCGAGCCCCTGCCGCAAATCCAGCCGGCGCCGACCTTCGTCTACGAGCCGGGCACCCGGCGCTCGCCGTTCGTGCCGGACGCACCGCAGCGCCGAGTCAGCAACGACCCGAACGCCGTCGACGGTCCGGATCAAAACCGGCCGCGCGAGCACCTCGAGCAGTTCCCGCTCGACACACTCAGGATGGTCGGCACGCTGGCAGACCGACGCGCGAGCTTCGGCCTCGTGCGAGACACGACGGGGCTCGTGTATCGCGTCACCGTGGGCGATCACATGGGCCAGAACTACGGCCGCATCGTGTCGATTTCGGATTCCGAGATTCAATTGGTGGAGATCATCCCCGACGGTCTCGGCGGGTACTTGGAGAGGCCTGCTGCGATCGCTTTGGCGGATTGAAGCGCAGGGGATTTTTGGGAGTGAACCGTATGCAGATTTCAGTGCCCGTCCGCCGCGAGGACATTTCGAGGTGGCTCGGCTTTGTCGTGAGCCTTTGTTCGCTGCTCGCGATCGCCCTCGCGGCCCCCACCGCCAGCGCTCAGGACGCGCTGCGGCTCGAGGCCATCGACGTGCAGCCCCTGGCCGGCACACAGGTCGAGGTGCGCCTCCGGCTCAGCGGTACCGCCCCCGAGCCGATGAGCTTCACGATCGACGACCCGGCGCGAATCTCGCTCGATCTCCCGAACACGACGCTCGCGTTGGCCACGCGCCGGCAAGAGGCCAACGTCGGGCCGCTGACCACCATCCTCGCGGCCGAGGCCAATGGCCGCACGCGCATCGTCCTCAATCTGACTTCGATGGTTCCCTACGAGACGCGCCTCGACGGTAACGACGTCTACGTCCGCATCGGCCAGGCTCCGGGCGCGGGCGCGACGCCGGTATTCACGGCGCAGCCGAGCCAAACGCCGGCCACGCGCACGGCCGCGGCCGCGGGCGACCGCTCGATCCGCAACATCGACTTCCGGCGCGGCGCCGACGGCGCGGGCCAAGTCGTCGTCGAGCTCGCGGACCCGCGCACGACGGTCGACGTCCGCCAAGAGGGCGGCCGCATCGTCGTCGACTTCCAGAACACGACGCTGCCGCAGGAGCTCATGCGCCGACTCGACGTCACCGATTTCGCAACCCCGGTCTTCACGATCGACGCGCTGCGCTCGAACCGCGACACGCGGCTCGTCGTGACGGCGGCGGCCGATTACGATCAAGTCGCGTATCAATCCGACAATCAGTTCACGCTCGAGCTCAAGCCGCCCGTAGAGGACGCGGCCGCGGCGGCGCCTGGCGCGTACGGCGAGAATCGCGAGTACACCGGCGAGCGGCTCACGCTGAATTTCCAGGATCTCGAGACGCGCGCGGTGATCCAGCTCATCGCCGACTTCAGCGGGATCAACATCATCGCCAGCGACACGGTGCAGGGCAGCGTGACGTTGCGCCTCCAAAACGTCCCGTGGGATCAGGCGCTCGACATCGTCATGACGACGAAGGGCCTCGACATGCGCCGCAACGGCAACGTCATGATCGTCGCGCCGGCCGAGGAGATCGCCGCGCGCGAGCAGGCCGCGCTCGAGGCTCTGCAAGCTCTCCAGGAGCTCGAGCCGCTGCGCTCCGAGTTCATCCAGATCAACTACGCCAAGGCCTCGGAGCTCGCCACGTTGATCCAAGGCGAAAGCGGCAACTCGTTGCTGTCCGAGCGCGGTAGCGTTTCGATCGACGAGCGCACCAATACGCTGCTCGTCAACGACACGGGCACGAGCCTCGCGAACGTGCGCCGCCTCGTGACGACGCTCGACGTCGCCGTGCGTCAGGTGCTCATCGAGAGCCGCGTCGTGATCGTCAGCGACGATTACAGCCGCGAGCTCGGTGTGCGCTTCGGCACCACGGCGGTGGACGACAACTCGGGTAACGGGCTCATCGGCCTCACGGGCACGAGCGCGGGCGCAGAATCGATCGTCACTTCGGGGATCAGCAACATCAACTCGACCGGCACGCCGTTCCCCGTATCGCTCGGGCCCGTGGGCCAGCGCTACAACGTCAACTTGCCGGTCATCGGTCCGGCCGGTTCGATCGCGCTGGCGATCCTCGGCAACGACTACCTCGTCGATCTCGAGCTGTCGGCGCTGCAAGCCGAGGGCGAGGGCCGCGTGATCTCCACGCCGCGTATCGTGGCCACGAACCAGAAAGAGGCCCGCATCCTCCAGGGTACCGAGATTCCCTATCAGGAAGCGTCATCGAGCGGCGCTACGACGACGCAGTTCAAAGAGGCCGTGCTGAGCCTCACGGTCATACCGCAGATCACACCCGACGATCGCATCATCATGGATCTCATCGTCACGAAGGACGCGGTCGGCGAGATCTTCAACGGCGTGCCGTCGATCGACAAGCGCATGCTCACGACGCAGGTCGTCGTCGACGACGCGCAGACGGTCGTGCTCGGCGGCGTCTACGAGACCGAGATCGTCAAGAGCGAAACCAAGGTGCCGGGCCTCGGCAACATCCCGGGCATCGGCGCTCTGTTCCGGAGCCGCGCGGTCGAGAACAACAACGCAGAGCTTTTGATCTTCGTGACACCAAAAATCCTGCGCGAAGGCGCGCGACTGAATTGACGGCGCGGCGACGCTGCCTCGACGTACCAGACTCATCAAAGGAACTAAACGTATGACCAAACCAAGGATCTGGTTGCTGGCGGCGCTCGCGCTGATCACGACCGCGTGCAGCGGCGGCGACGACACGATAACCGTGCCCGGCGGTGGCGGTGGCGGTGGCGGTGGCGGCGGCGGTGGTGGTGGCGGCGGCGGT
>DATFFV010000464.1:0-2471 GCA_035249885.1 Gammaproteobacteria bacterium
GTCAGCGCCACGGCGATGAGCACGCTGACGAAGGCGAAGCGATAGCCGAAGATCGTCAGGCCGCGGAAGGCAACCGCCGATTCGAAATTCCACGCGCGCCCGAGCAGCACGCTGCCGATCGCGACACCGATGAGGCCCGCAGCGAGCACGTGCTTCTCACCGAAACGCTTCGCCGTCAAGCCGGCCGGCACGCTGAGCAGCATCGCGAGCAATCCGTAAAGGCCCGTAAAGAAACCGAGCTGCGTGAAGCTCATGCCGACGTCTGCTTGGATCGACGGCAGCAACGGCGAGAAGCCGAGATTCGACAGTTGCAGCGAGAACATCGCGATCAGCGTGACGCCGAACGGCAGCAGCCACACCGCGCGCGAAGCCTGCGAGCTTGCCGTGGTCATTGCAGCACCCGCTCGTCGAGGAAGCGGCGCACCGCGCGGCGTGCCGCCGCCGGGTCCCAAGCCCGCGCGTCGACGACATCGGCCTCTACGGGCAGTACCGGAATGCCGGCCTCCTCGAGCGCGCGCTCGATGAAGCGCCGGCCGGTCGCCGAGGGCTTCATGCTCTTTGGGTGCAGCACGAGCGCCGCATCGATGCGATGCTCGCGCGCCTGCGCCACGATCCACTCGGCTGCCCAGGGCGGGTTGTGCAGAAACTCGTTGAAGCTCGCCGTGCGGCTCGCGAGCGCGGCGAGCGGATCGTCGAGGCCGTAGCGAATGTAGCAGTCCGGGCCGAAAGCGAGATACATCGACCAAACGAAGACGGCGCCATGCGAGTCCTCGAACGCAGCATAGAAATCCGTGTCGTGCCAGAGTCCCGCGCCGACCCACATGAGCCGCAGCTTCTCGCCGGGGCAGGCCGCGATGCCGGAGTCCACGCGCTCGCGCAGCTCGTCGTAAAAGTGCTGCGCATGCGCGACCGCCCAGTCCGTTCCGCGCACCCACTGCGTCGCCATGACGTTCGCGATCTGCTCGGTCATGCGCACGGGCGTCGCGGGCGCGGCTGCGATCAGCCGCCGCGCCGCGTCGAAAGTCTCTTCTTGCCGATTGACGCGCTCGAGGCGCTCGCGCAGCGCCGCGCGGTCGAGGCGTCGCGCGCCGATCGACTCGAGTCGTTCGACGAGGCGCTCGAGCGTCGCCGCGACGAGCTCGAGCCGATGCGGCTCGACGAGCTCGCGCCAGCGATGCCGAGTCAGCTCCCACCAACGCGGCGGTAGTTCGCTCGCGCCGGGGTTGTCGATCTCGAACAGCTCGGCGTCGAAGGCTTCGGCCCAAAGGGAGAACACGCGATGGATGCAGTCGCAGGTCAAGCGTGCACAGAGCAGTCGCGGTGCCGGAAGCCCGCCCCACGGAGCCTCGCCGGCTTTGGCGTAGCGTGTCGTGGCGAGCCCGAGGCTGCAGTAGCGGCAGAGCTGGTCGGCGAGTCCGTCAGCCGTCATGGCGTCGAGAAAAGCCGGCGCCAGCCGCTTCGCGGCCACGAGCGACGCCCACCACTGATTGCTGACGGCGGGGATCTCGAGCAGATCGAAGAGCTCGAACGGCACATCGGCCTGGACCAGCGCGTACGGCCGGCGCTCGTCGAAGACGCGCCGGCGGAGATCGCCGAACCACTGCTTCTGAAATGAGGTCGCCGCCACCGTCGACTCGAGCTGCTTCTCAGCCACAGCGCGTCTCCCGGCGCGCCGACGCCGGCATTGCACCGAGCAGCGTCCGGATGCGCTCGCGATCCGTGGCCGTGACGTCCAAAGCGGGCTCGCCACGGAGCACGGCGTGCGGGATCGCGTGCCGCGCGAGCCGCTCGCGCACTCGCGGGTAGTCCCAGCCAAAGCTCTCGTCGTCCGATGGCAGCGAGATGACGACCGCGGCGACGGTGCCGAGCGCGTCGTCGTACCTGCGCATCAGCGCTTGGACCGGCAGGCGCGCGTCGATCGACTCGCGCCGGTAATGCTCTGCGAGCGCAGCGAACGGTTCGCCCGAAGCTTCGACGTCGGCGCGACGCCGTTCGGGGAGTGGAGGAAGTTCTCGGTCAGGACCTCGCGGGCACGGATGTCCGCCTGGGCGTCCGTCTCGCCGCGGATCAGGGCGTTGGCCGCGGCCAGTGCGGCCGCGTCGGCGGCGTTCTGGAGGAAGCGCCGCTCGCTGTAGAAGCGGCCGATGTCGAAGGCGAGCCCGGCAGCGCCGAACAGGACGGTGATCGACAGGGCGAACAGGACGAGGACCTGGCCGCCGTCACGCTCGCGGCGCCGGCCCGTCGGCGACCGCCGGGAGGCGCTCGCCGCGATCGGGCGGGCCATCAGTTGACCACCATCGCGACTTCGCCGGTCAGCCGGAGGCGCCCGCCACCGTCCCTCGGCAGGAGCTCGGCGATCAGGGGGATGACGAGGTCCTGGTGGTACGTCGCCCGAACGGTCACCTGCTCGCCGGTCCGCGGCTCGACCGGGGTGATCCCGCTGGGCAGGACGTAGGTGATGACGAGATCGC
>DATFFV010000465.1:0-7445 GCA_035249885.1 Gammaproteobacteria bacterium
ACACCGAACGGCTCGATTCTGCGGATCGAGCCGGCAAAGGATTGAGACCGGCGATGAAACGATCGACACTCGTGCTGCTCACCCTCGCGACGCTGCTCGCAGCGAGCGCATGCTCGCAGAGCTCGCCTGCGGCCGACGTGCCCAGGCTCGCGAACGGCAAGCCGAATCTAAGCGGTGTATGGCAGGCGTTCACTGCGGCCAACTGGAACGTCCTGACGCACGGCGCCGGCGCCGGCCCGCCCGAGTACGGTGCGCTGCTCGCGACACCACCCGGCTACGGCATCGTCGACGGCGACGAGATTCCCTATCTGCCCGCGGCCGCCGAGCAGCAACGACGCAACTACGACAACCGCTTCAAGGAGGACCCCGAGGTCAAGTGCTTCATGCCGGGAGTGCCGCGTGCGAACTACATGCCATACCCGCTGCAGATCTTTCACTCCGACGAGCACCTGCTCATTGCGTATCAGTTTGCGGGCGCAGCGCGCATCGTGAATCTCGGGGCGCCGCAGCCCTCCGCGATCGACAGCTGGATGGGTATTTCGAACGCCCGCTGGGACGGCGACACGCTCGTCGTCGAAGTGAGCGGCTTCAACGGGCAGGCCTGGCTCGATCGAGCCGGCAATCACGCGAGCGCGGCGCTCAAGGTAGTCGAGCGTTACACGCCCGCCGGCCCCGACGCGATCGACTACTCGGCGACGCTCGAGGATCCGCAGACGTTCTCTCGCCCGTGGACGATGCGTTTTCGTCTGCTGAGAAACCCGGATCCCAAAGCGCATCTCATGGAGTTCAAGTGCGTGCCGTTCACCGAGCAGCTGCTCTACGGCGATCTCTACAAGCAGCCGCGAGAGTGACGAGGAGCGAAACATGAGGCCCAACCGGATTATTTGTATCGCGCTGCCGGCGGTGTTCTTTAGTGCAGCGGCCGTTGCCCAAACGCCGCGCACGCCGTGGGGCGATCCCGACCTTCAGGGCAAATGGTCCAACGCCACGCTGACACCGCTGCAACGGCCGGCGGATCTCAAGGACAAGGAGTTCTTCACGGAGGATGAGGCGAAAGCCTACGTGCGGCAGCGCATTGCGGCGACGAGCGGCGATGCGAACATCGAGCGGGATCGATCCGCCGGCAACGTCGGGTCCTACAACGATGCCTGGATGGACCGCGGCAACGACATCGTGCCGACGCGGCGCACGTCGCTGATCGTGGAGCCCGCGAACGGCCGCGTTCCGCCGTTCACGGCTGCGGCACAGCGCGAGCACGAGCGCAATTTGGCGCACGCGGCCGCGCATCCGGCCGACACGCCCGAGGATCGCTACCTCACGGAGCGGTGCATCGCCTTTGGCGGCGGACCCGCGCCGATGCTGCCGGAGCCGTACAACAACAATTACTACATCGTGCAGACGCCGGACGAGGTGGCCATCATGGCCGAGCTCAATCACGAGGTCCGCATCATCCCGATCGACGGCCGCCCGCACTTGCCGGCGGGCGTGCGGCAGTGGACGGGCGATTCGCGCGGCCGCTGGGAGGGCGATACGCTCGTCGTCGAGACGACAAACCAGATACCGCATCGGCATTTCTACGGCGTGCAAATGCTCGACTCCGTGATGAGCGACGAGTTTCGCGTCGTGGAGCGATTCACGCGCACCGGCCCCGAGCAGATTCGCTACCGTGCCACCGTGAACGACCCCGTGTTCACGGCGCCGTGGACCGTCGAGCTCTTCATGCATCCCCAGGCCGGCGAGCTCGTCGAATTCGCTTGCCACGAAGGCAACTACGGACTGCGCGGCATTCTGTCGGCAACGCGCGAGGAAGAGCGGCGAGCGGAGGGCGGTCGATGACGGTACGTAAGCTCCTCAGAACGGCATTCGTGACGCTCGGCGGCGCCTGGCTGCTGTCGGCAGCGCCGCTCGGCGCGCACCACGCGTTCTCGACCGAGTTCGACGCGAAGCAACCGATCACGCTGAAGGGCACGATCACGCGCGTCGAATGGATCAATCCGCATGCGTGGATCCACTTGGACGTGCCGCGTGACGACGGCGTGGTCGAGAAGTGGATGATCGAAGCCGGCAGCCCCAACACGCTCGTGCGCCGCGGCATGACACGTGACTCGATCCCGGCCGGCACCGAAGTCGTGGTCTTCGGCTACCGCCACCGCAACGGCTCGAATGCGGCCAACGGCCGCGACGTGACCCTGCCCGACGGGAGGCAGCTATTCATCACCTCACCGGGCACGGGAGCACCCGCGAGCGAGTAGCGACGGCCGTGCTCGCGGCACTGAGCGCGCGCGCAAGCACTTGGAAGGTGGCCATGAAGCTCCAGTCGCTGGCTCTGCCGGTCGCAACGTTACTCCTCGCCCAATCGCTGCCTGGCTTCGGCCAAGAAGCGGGACGCGACAGTGTCGGTCGGGGATGGCCCGTTCCGGTGCTCGAGTTCGACTTCGTCGGCGGCGGCTTGGAAGGCGAGGGTCGACAGACCGCGTGGGAAGGCGAAACGCCGGTAGGCGTCGCGCCTCTCGAGGTCGATCTATTCACGACGGCCGATTTCTACAAGGATCGCGAGCTGTGGTCCGATCCCCGCTATTTTCGGTGCAACAGTCCTTCGACGCTGCAAGCGATGTGGGGCGCTGACTTGACCACTGCGCGCGTCATGATCGGTTCTACCCCGCCGGCCAGCGCCTCCTGGGGCCATTGCGACATCGACTATCCGCGCGAGGCGATCGTCTCCCCCTATCCGTTCGAGACCGCGCAGGAGCACTACGAAGCGCTCCTGTCGGAAACCGCCGCGCGGGGCGGGCCCACGGTGTACACGCGCGAGCGGCCGCCTCCCGACTGGAACGGGCGCTACAGCCGCGCGATCTCGTTGCAGTTCGTCGCCAAGCGCGCGGGTGAGACCTACAAGGCGCCGGACCACGTGGCCGAGCCGCCGCAGTGGTTCTTCACGTCGATCAACCAGACCTCGACGATCCTCTCGCTGCTGACGCCGGAGTACCGGCAACGAACCGTGCAGATGCACTACCACCAGTCGGTGAACAATGCGCCGCTGTGGCCGGCGCAGTTCTGCTGGCCGGACGGGTTCATGCGGGTGTTCTCCCGCCAGGCGCATCTCTCGATGGATTTCGTCACGACGCCGGAGCGCCTGCAGCTCATGGCGAGCAGCGCGGACAACTTCATCCGGCACTTCAACGTGGGGCGCACGTTCGATACGAGCGGCGCCGTGCCGCGGTTGGGCGCGGATGTGCCGCGCTGGTTCGGTGAGAGCGTCGCGTTTTGGGACGGCGACACTCTCATCACCTGGACCTCCAACGTTGTTCCGTGGATAACGCACGGCGTGTTCGAGCATTCGGGACAGATGCAAACCGTCGAGATGTTCTCGCCGCGCCGCGGTCCGGCAGGCGAGCTTGCGGGGATCGAGCACGAGATCGTCTTCTACGACCAGGAGGCGCTCGCTGCGCCGTTGCGGCTCATTCAGGTGCACATCAAGACGGGCGAGATCGACGAGACCGACCCTTTTATATACGCACGCTGCATTCAGACGATCTTTCCGATCGACGGTCGTCCGCAACCGTTAAGCCCCGGCGTCACGATCGATTACACGGTGCCCGACATGTTCGGCCGTCCCTGGGCGCAGATCTGGGAGCGCTATTTCGAGGAGGGCATGGAACGGCCCGACGGCGAGTCGATCTTCGAGTTCTAGACGCCGAAAATGACGAAGAAAAAAGGAAGGCCTCGCTGCGCCATGAAAAAGACAAGCGCGATCCTGTTGGTGCTCGGATCCGTGGCGTCGCTCGCGCTCGGCACTGCGCGGGCGCAGAGCTCGGAAAGCACTCTGATTCCCCACCCGACGTGGGACTGCGGGATGCCCCAGGGTATCCCAAGGCCCGAGGCCGGACGCCTGATTCTCGAGATCGAGATCCCGCTCGATCGCGCCGCCGAGATCGGCCGGACGCAGTACGGGATGAGGCGTGTGGCTGTCGGGCTCGAAGGGTCGGTAAAGGGTCCGAGGTTGTCGGGCACGGTGACGCCCGGCGCGCTCGACTTCGAGCTCACGCTCGGCAACGAAACCATCGAGATCGAGCAAGCTCTCGTGCTCCGGGCCTCGGACGGAAGCTACATCTATGCACGCAACGCGGGAACCGGACCCAACGTCGGGGATGTCAGGGTCGTCATGGATTTCGAGGCGCCGAACGAGAGCGAGCACGCGTGGCTGAACTCGGGCAGATTCGTCGCGCGGCGCGAGCTGATTTCGGCGGCGAAAGCACTGGTGCTGCGCGTCTACGACGTGTCGAGTGTCGCCGTGAACCCGGCCAATTCCCTTGCGATCGACAAACCAGCCGATGTTGCGGCTCAACCTTGGGGTTACCGTCGCAAGGATGCGAGCGAGCAACAGGGCGAGATCCTCATCACTGAAAATGTCACGCTCGGCCCTTCCCAAGCGGTGGGTCTGAGCAAGCGCGGCAATCGCAACATCATCCCGATCACGGGCGGCATGCTGAGCGGGCGTCTCGCCGGCAAGGTGCTCATGGGCGGAGCCGACTATCAGATTCTTTCGCCACCGGTGACGATCGACGCGCACTACCTTTGGCAGACCGATGATGGCGAGATCATCATCGTGCGCAACGGCGGCTCGTTCGGTACCCTCGTGCCGACATTCGAAGCACGCGTCGACGGTCCCTACGCTTACCTGAACACGGGCCGGTACCTGAGCTCGAATCCGGGAATGGGGCAGGGCGGGGTCGCGCTCACGTTTTACGAGAGCACGAGCGCGCGCTAGCGTGCCGCCACTGTCTCTCGGCCGACGTCGTGCATGCGCGACGGATCGAGACGCGGTGCCCCGCTAGCTTGCGATCGCCTCCAGCGTGATGCCGTAGTTGTCGCGAAAGCGGATCAGCGACGGCGCCACCGAGAGGACCTCGGCGCCGGCCGCCTGCAAAGCTGCCGCGACGGCCGCGCTGTCGAACGGCGCCACCTTGATGCCGAAACGCACGAAGTGCGGCATCGCGCCTTGGGCGACCGGCTCGAGGCCGATTCGTGTATTGCGCGCGAGGTGGAACCAGACGCGCTCGGGAGCGGCGGCGTCTGGTGTTTCGAGGCCTTCGCCGTACACGAAGCGGTAGTAGCGCAGGGCACGCTCGAGATCGCTCACGGCGAGCAGCACATGATCGAGCCCGAGCGGTGCGAGCGGCCCGTTGTCCACGACCTCGAGCGTGGCCGGCACGGCCGCGGTCACGAGCCCCGCGGGCGGCTTGAAGAGCTGGAGCTCGAGGCCGTCGGGATCGGGGATCATGCCGAAGCCCCCGCCGGGCTCGGGATACCCCGCAGCAGCGAGCTCCTTGCCGATGGCGGCTATGTCTGCCGATTCGGCGAGCGCGCAATAATGTCCCACGGTGATCGGCCGGCCGTTGGCCGCGCCGATGGCGATGTAGCCGACTTGCCGGTCCGACGGGAGATCGCCGAGCAGCACGAAGTAGCGCTTGCCGCCGCGGAAGTCCTGCTCGTGCAGCGGCGAGGAGAACACGCGCTTGTAGAAGCGCGCGGACTCGGCCGTGTCGGGGACCACGATGTCGAGATGCTCGAGCCCTAGATTCGTGAGCGGCAGCGCGCGTGCCTGGCCGTGCGCACGCGTGAGCGGCAGGATCGTCGCGCAAGCGCTGGCACACAACGCGCCGAGCAACAGGCGTCGCCGAACGCTCGAAGGATCGACGGTCTCGCGGTCGTGCTGCGCATCTCTCATCGGTGTCTCCTGTTGTGTCGCTCGCGGCTCGATCTTAGGTCGATTTGACGGCGGCAGCGAGTACCGCCCATCCTGTGCAAGCGCCG
This sequence comes from Gammaproteobacteria bacterium, assembly GCA_035249885.1. GTDB lineage: Bacteria > Pseudomonadota > Gammaproteobacteria > Steroidobacterales > Rariloculaceae > FEN-1219. Next base: position 5,815 of record DATFFV010000465.1, read on the forward strand.
ATCGATCGGAAGGCCCTAGATTCTCACGGGGGAAAGCACGTGAACACCAGGATCATTTGGACTGCTACCGCGGTCGTGTCGGCAATCGCGTTGTGGGCGCAGCTTGCGGGATCGACGCGCCCCGCCGAAGCGCAAAGCGACCCGTCGGGGGAGTGGGCGCAACGCACGCCGTGGGGTGATCCCAACCTCCAGGGAGAGTGGACGACCGAAGGGGAGTTCGGTGTCCCCTTGGAGCGGCCGGCGGAATTCGGCACGCGAGAGTTCCTCACCGATGAGGAATACGCGAAGCGGCTGGCCGACGTGCAGCAGCGCGACGAGCGCGATTTGGAGTCGGTCGACGTGCTGTCCGGCAAGGTCGATGCGCCGAACGCACCGATTCCGCATTGGCGCGAATACGAGACGGACTCGCGGCGCACTTCGCTCGTGATAGATCCGCCGAACGGGCGTCTGCCGCCGCGAGCTCCCCAGGCTGCATCGTTGCCGGTCCAGCGCTGCGGGAGCCTGCAACGCGGGGAGCCGTGCGACTCGTACAAGGACTACGGGCTCGGCGTGCGATGCATCGTCCACGGCGGGGGCTTTCCGGACGCAATGTTCCCGGCCGTTTACAACGCGAATTTTCGCATCGTCCAGGCTCCGGGTGTCGTTGCGATTACCTACGAGCTCATTCACGACACGCGTGTCATTCCGATCGATGCGTCGCCGCAAGGGGAGGCGTCGCAGGTGTCGCCGGCCATCCGGATGTACATGGGCGACGCACGCGGCCACTGGGAAGGAGCGACGCTCGTCGTCGAGACCACGAACCTCAAGGCCGCCACGCGTGGTGCTTCTCCCGACTTGCGCCTCATCGAGCGCTTCACGCGCGCGTCAGCGGACTTGATCGAATACCGGGTCACGTTCGTCGATCCGGCAACGTGGGTCGCCCCATGGACCGCCGCGCTCGACTTGAAGGCGCGGCCGGACGATGCCGGAGTGTTCGAGTACGCCTGCCACGAGGGCAACTACGGCATGCGCAACATGCTGTCCGCGGCGCGTTACCTCGAGCGAGCGGCCGGCGAGAATCAGTTGCGCGCGCCGGCGCAAGAGCCTCGATAGGTCGACTGTCCTGTCCTCGGCCGGCAGGTTATCCACTTCGAGCCGGAACGGAACACGGGGTGGGGCGAATGCTATAGTGCGCCGTTCGCGTTGCGCGCGGCCAAGGCAAAGGGCCCGAAGTGGCGCCAGATCTTCCGCAGCATCTTCCCCAGCGACTCGCCGCAATCCTGGCAGCCGACATCGCGGGGTACACGCGGCTCATGGAGCTCGACGAAGCCGGGACCATCGCGGCGTGGCGACTCGCACGCGCGCAAGTCATCGACCCGATGATCGCACGCAATGGTGGCCGCATCGTCAAGCTCACGGGCGACGGCTTCCTCGCGGAGTTTTCCACGGTCGAAAGTGCGGTGCGTGCGGCGCTCGCGATGCAAGACGAGCTTACGGCGGCGTTCGCCATGCAGCCGGCCGATCGGCGCGTGGCCTTTCGCATGGGCGTGGACGTCGGCGACATCTGGATCGACGACGAGGACGTCTACGGCACGGGCGTCAACGTTGCCGCACGGCTCGAAGGAATTTCAACGCCGGGTGCGCTGTGCGTC
>DATFFV010000466.1:0-3706 GCA_035249885.1 Gammaproteobacteria bacterium
GCTCGCGGCCACCTCGAACGCTTCGGAGCGCGCCCGCCAGGCGCTCGTCGACGTTGGCCTCGACCACCGCCTACGACACTATCCGAAGCAGCTGTCGGGCGGCGAGAAGCAGCGCGTCGCCATCGCGCGCGCATTCGTCACGAGCCCATCACTGCTGTTCGCCGACGAACCTACGGGCAACCTCGACAACAAGACCGGCGCGCGCATCCTCGAGCTCCTGTTCACTCTCAACGAGGCCGCGGGCACGACGCTCGTGCTCGTCACGCACGACCTCGAAGCCGCGGGCCGCTGCCGGCACGTCATCGAGCTCGCGGGCGGCCGCGTCGTCGCGGCGACTTAGTCCCCACGGCACACCTCGGCGTGCCTCGACGCACTGGCGTCGCAGTGTAGAATTCGGGCCACGATGAGCGTAAAACCCGCCGCCTTTCCGCCTGCGTCCGGCGAACGGCTCGATCTCAGCGATCTCAAGCAGCTCGAGGACGTCGGCTTCATGACGTGCATGACGCTGGTGCTGCTCGGGAACTACGCGCAGACCGGCCACTTCGGCGGGCCGTTGGCCTATACGCCCTTCAACGTCGCCACGCATCTCGCCGGTCGGCATAGGGGCGGGTTGCACTACGACTATCGACGTCCCAAGCATCCCTACTGCGACAAGTTCATGCTGGCCGCGGGCCACTGCGCTCCGACCTGCTACGCGCTGTGGATGATCATGGGCGAAGCGCTCGCCCGGAAATACCAAGCCACGGGCGATCGCCGCTATTACGTCGCCCCCGACGTCGCGATGCTGCCGGTCGATGCGCTCGGCTTTCGGCGCGGCGCCGGCGCTCTCGCGACCCTGCTCAGCGACAACAGCCTTGCAGACCATCCCAAGTTCGCGCAGGCGAAGGATCGCGGGATCCGTGCACTATCTGGCCACATCGAATCCATCGACGTCACGAACGACGTCAACGGCGGTCCCTCGGGCGTCGGCCTCGCGACGGCTGCCGGCAAGGCCGCCTTCTGGGACTTCCTCGGCGCCGGCCTCGATTCGCCGAAGATCGTCGCCTTCGAAGGCGAGTTCGCGATGTGCGCCGGGCACGCTCAGGAGCTCAAGACGCAGGCCTTGGCCCTGCAGGCCGGCAAACGGCTGCGCATCTTCTTCTCCTACAACAACGCCGGCATCGACGACTCGCTGATCGGCGGCGTCATACCGAGCAAGCTCGCCGACGGCTACGTGCTGCGCGATCAGTGGACGTCGTACGGCTGGAACGTCTTCACGCTTAAGGACGGCCACGATTACACGCAAATCTTGGGTGTGCTGAAGGCGATGGAAGACTGGGATCCCGCGGATCGCCGGCCGATGATCGTGATCGGCAACACAACGAAGGGCTACTGGCCGACGCCTATACCTAAACAGATCGTCGGCTACCAAAGCCACCCGTACGGTTTCAAGATGAACGCCGACTACATCGTCGGGCTCGCGAAAACCTACGAGGCACGCTTCGGCGTCAAGTTCGAAGGGATGGAAGCGGGTCCGGTCGCCGACGTGCGCGAGCGGCTGCTCCAGTTCAAGACGAATATCGACGTCGCGATGTCCGCGCTCGACAAGAACGGCCTCGGCGACTGGCTTGCGGATCGCCTCGTCGAGATCGGCGATCGTGTCGTCGACAAAGTGCCGCTGCGCGTCGACGTCACGCGCGATCCGTTCCTCGACGACCGGCTCAAAGTAGCGAACCTTCCCGCGGAACCGCAGGAGCTCGCGGTCAAGAACGCCGTGTCGGGAGCGAGCAAGACCGTCAAGTGTGCGCTCTTCAGGAAACCCGGCGAAGCGGCCGGCGCACGGCGCGCAATCTCCGAGATCATCAAGTGGCTGAACTACGTCACCGACAACCGTGTGCTGACCGCGGCCGCGGATCTCTCGGAATCGGTCAACCTCGAGCACGGCAGCCTTTGGGGTCACTACGACCCTGAGACGAACCCGCTCGGCACGCGTCTCAAGGCGGCGATTCAAGAGGCGGGCAACGTGTCGACAGCCATCGGGCTCGTGAGCCAGAACGCCTCGGTCGATCCCGACAAGTTCGCCGGCGTCTGGGCGTTCAGCGGCACCTACGGCGCGTTCACGCCGCTCATGTATCTTCCGGCGCGCGTCTGGAGCCAGCAGAACCAGGACAGCAAGTTCAGAACCGGCGTCCTGCACATCCTCGCCGCGCATTCCGGTCCCGAGACCGCGGCCGACGCGCGTACGCACTTCGGCATCTTCTCTCCGCAGGTGTGGAAGCTGTTCCCACGCGGCCAGATCATCAACTTGAGCTTCTGGGACTACAACGACGTCGCGCCCGGCTACTTCGCCGCCGCCGAGATCGCCGCGCGCGAGAAAAAGGTCGGCATCATCGCCATCGAGGTCGCGAGGCCCGACCTGCCCGTAGCCGATCGCAGCACGTTCGCGGACACGGACACGCGTGCGGCTGCGAAGGGGTTGTACGTGATTCGCGACTTCGGGGCCGGCCCGCGGCACGGCTACGTCGTAGCCCAAGGCGCGTTCGCGACGTTCAACACCGTCAAGGTTCTGCCGAAGCTCGCGCAGGCCGGCGTCAACGTCAAAGTGATTTCTGCAGTCAGTGAAGAGCTGTTCGACCGCCAGCCGGAGGCGTACCGCCGCTCCGTCCTGCCGCCCGGCGCGAAGCAGGACATGATGTTCATCACGGGCGGCACGCGACGCGTCTGGCCGCTGCGCAACGTCGGCGCACAGGCCGACGACTACTCGCTCACGGCCGACTGGGACCACCAGTGGCTGACCGGCGGCCTCGAGGCCGACGTCATCGCCGAAGCGCACCTCGATCCGGATTCGGTCTTCAAGGGCGTCAAGCGCTTCGCCGACGAGCGCGCGTCGCGGCTCAAGGCACAACGGGCCGCGCTCGACTCGTTGGACTAGAGCTCAGCCCGTGCCTTGCATCGCGTGGGCGATGCCGTTGATGCTCGCCGTGAGCGCCTGCAACACGGGACCGTCCTCGCGGCCGCCGGCGCGCCAGCGCTCGAGCAGGTCGACCTGGAGAGAGCTGATGGGGTCGACGTAAGGGTTGCGCAGCCGGATCGCGCGGCGCAGCGTGCGCGACGCCTCGAGCAGCTCGTTCTGCCGCGTGAGCTTGAGCACGATGTCGACGCAGCCCTTGTACTCGCGGCGAATCGCGGGGAAGAACTTCTCGTGGCGCTCCCCCGCGAGCCGCGAGTAGCGCGCCGCGATGTCGAGATCGGCCTTGGCGAGCGCCGTGGCCACGTCGGAGAGCAGCACGCGGAAGAAGTGCCACTGCTCGAACATCTCGACGAGGGCGTCCTCGCCGTGCGCATCGACGGCCTTCTTAAGCCCCGTCGCGACGCCGTACCAGCTCGGTAGCAGGCAACGGCTCTGCGTCCACGCAAACACCCACGGCGCCGCGCGCGGCTCGCTCTGCGATTCGCTGACGTGCTCGGCGCGCTCGGAGCGGCTGCCGACACGCTCGATGACGTCGATCGGTGTCGCCGCCCGGAAGTACTCCATGAAGTCGTCGGGATCGGAGAGCAGGCTCGAGTAGGCGCCGCGGCTCGCGACCGCGATCTCTTCCATGATCTCCTGCCACAGCGCCTCCTTGGGATTGGGCGGCGGCGGCCGCAGCGTCACGAGCAGCACGGCGGAGAGAATCTGCTCGAGCGTGCGCATCGCGATGGCGCGCATGCCGTACTTCGTGTTGAT
>DATFFV010000467.1:0-3666 GCA_035249885.1 Gammaproteobacteria bacterium
GCGCCCTTCGTGATCTCGTCGCCGAGCACCGTGTAGCCGCGGAAGTGCGGCGAGCTCGCAATCGCAAGCGCGCGCCGCTGCGCTTCGGGTAACGTGAAGAACTCGCGCCCGGCCGCCATGACCGCGGCATCGAGCGCCGCGTGCACGCCGTGACCCGCGAGATAGCAGAAGCCGATGTCGTGACAAGCGTCGCGCAGCCGGCGCACGAACTGCTGGCCGCCGGTGCTGTGCGGCGCCGCCACGAAGTCCGTCATGTCGATCTCGGGCAAGGTCGCCGTTGCCATCCTCCCAGTATGGCGCCCGTTTCCCGTCGGGCTCGGCGCGGCGCCCTGGGCCGTTCGGCTGGGCTCGGCGGGGGGGCGGCGCACGTCCGCCGCCAAGCGTGCACTTGTGACGCCCGTCCCAGGTTCGTGCCCAACACATTTCTATACTGCGGCCCTCACCGTCGAGGGCGCCGTTATGTCCGCTAAGCGTGTGGTCGTGCTGGGTGCCGCCGTTTTCGTGCTCGCAGGTTGCTCCGGCATGAGTGAGCAGGCCTGCCTCACGGCGGACTGGCGTACGGTCGGGTTCGAGGACGGCACCATGGGGCGTTCCGTCGCCAACATCGGGAGCTATCGCAACGCCTGCGCCGATCACGGCGTGGCCCCGGATCTCGAGGCGTATCGCGCGGGTCACGGCGAAGGTGTCGAGATCTACTGCCGCGAGAGCAACGGCTTCGCGGTCGGCCACAGCGGCGCGGCATATCAAGGCGTGTGCCCGGCCCATCTCGAGGCGGCATTCGTCAGCGAGTACAACGCGGGCCGGCGTCTCCACGAGCTCGAGTCGGCGCTGCGGAACGTCGATGCGCGCATCGCGGGCAACTACCGCGCCCAAGAGAACATCAAAGAGGAGCTCACGGCGATCGCGGCGAGGATGATCGCCACCGACACGACGCCCGAGCAGCGCGTCGCGATGGTCACGCGCAGCGCCGATCTCGGCCGCCGCTACGGCGAGCTCACGACGGAAATCCGTGAGCTCGAGCGCGACCGTGCGCTAGCCGAGCGCGCGTTGCTCGATTACGAGCAGACGCTCGCCGCGAGTCTCTGAGTCCTCAGCGCACGTACTTCTTCACGCTCTGCGAATACACTTCGGCGCCGTAGATGGCGCCTGCCGCGTCGGCCGCCAAGCCGTGCGCGCCCGTCTCCTGCGCTTGCGCGGGGTCGAACTCGGGGTCGGGGATGAACGCGCTCACCGAGCCGTCCTTCGCGCTGCCGACGTAGATACCGCGCGGCCACCCGCGATGCCGTTCATCGTTCGACTGGTTGTCGGAAACATAGAGCGTATCGTCGGCCGCAATGTGGATCCCGCTCGGCCGGCCGAACTGTGTCCACGCGTCGAGGAAGTTGCCGTCCTGATCGAAGATCTGGATACGGTTGTTGTCGCGGTCGGCGACGAAGAGCCGCCCCGTAGAGTCGAGCGCGAGCGCGTGCGGCACGATGAACTGGCCGGGCTCGCTGCCCGTGGCGCCCCATTCCTTGATGAAGGTGCCGTCGCGGGCGAATTTCACGATGCGATTGTTCGAGATGGCCTCGTGCCCGTCGCTGACGAACACGTCGCCGTTCGCGGCCACGACGACGTCCGTGGGGCCGTTGAAGTGCGTCGGCCCGCCGTCGGCGCGCGCGGCGGTGCCGAGACGCAGCAGCTCGCGGCCGTCGGGCGAGAACTTGATGACTTGATGGCCGCGATCGTCGCCACCGCGCGCGTCCGTGACCCAGACGTTACCCTCGCGGTCGACGTAGATGCCGTGCGGCCAGGCGAAGAGCCCCGCGCCGAAGGCGCCGAGCCACTCACCGTCAGCGCTCACGTGGAGCACGGGATCGACGTCGTCGTGCCCCAGGCAGTTGTTCTCACCGCAACGCTCGGCGACCCACAGCGTGCCGTCGGGCGCGACGTCGACCATGCTCATCGACCCGAGCGTGCGGCCCGGAGGCGCCTGCAGTAGGCCCGTACCGGCGCGGTACGGATTCGGCACGTCGCGCGAGCAGGCGAGGAGGCCGAGCAGGGCGATCGCGGCTGCGGCGGCGCGCACGGGGTTTCGCGAGGTCATGCGGCGAGTCTGCGCCTCCTCGAGCGCATCGGGAACGGCAAGCCCGTGCGGGGTTAAATAACACGCGCAACCAACGCCGACAGCGCCGACGGGTTTCGACGCACGGCCGTAGCTGAACGAAGCTCACCTCCTTTCGAGGTGCCACGGCCAGACCCATGACGGCCATCGCGTGGTGGCCAATCGGCGTCGACCGTAGTCCGTTGGTATCACGGTTCGCCACGGCGTCGGCCATCGGCGACAGGTAGCACACCTCCCGCTGCTATGCCTAGGCTTCGATCGCAGGTTGCCCGGCGGATGGCAACAGTAGCGCCAGAAACTCTCGCAGGGATGATCTTCAGGGGGTCTTTCGGAACCGACCCCTGGCTTACGAAGACCGTGACTTAGAGCTGCGATATGACGCGATTTGGCCTCCGTGCCCTGGGCTTCCTCGGCGGCGTGATGCTGCTGAGCTCGTGCACCCTCATGTTCCCGCGCCAGGCTCCACCGGTAGAGACCGAGCCCGCGACGGAACAGGTCGGGATCGAGCCGGTCGTTGAGTCGGCGGTCGAGCCCATCCTCGAGCCCGTCGTCGAGCCCGCCCCGCCTCCTGCACCGGCGGCCTCCGACGGTCCGGTTCGCACGGCGGTGGTTCTGAGCGACGCCATACCGGAATACGCGCAGATCGCCGCCGAGCTCGTCCGGCGCGGCACGGATCAGGTCACGGTCTACTACGTCTCGGTGCAACCGGGCCATGACAGCGGCGTCGTCGCCGAGATCGAGCGCGCCGACCCCGACCGGATCATCGCCGTCGGCCTGCCGGCCGCGATCCTGGCGCGACGAATTCCCGGCAAGCCGATGGTCTTTTGCCAGGCCTACAACTATCAGGATCACGACCTCGTTTCCGCGACGTCGAAGGGCGTGCACCTTCTGCCACCCTTCGATCTCCAGCTCGAGGCGTGGAGGGCAGTGGCGCCGAACCTCCGTCACATCGGTGTCATCACCGGACCGGGGCACGACGAGCGGATTGCAGAGATGCGCCGGGCGGCGACGGCGTTCGACGCGATCCTGGCGGTGCGGACCGTTCAGTCCGACCAGGAAGCCCTGCTCGCGTTCCAGGAGCTGGCGCCGAGCATCGAGGGTCTCTGGCTGCTACCCGACAATCGCATCCTGAGCCCCGACGTCGTCAAGGAAATCCTCTGGTACAGCGCCAAGCATGGAACCCAGATCGCGACATTCAGCGAGCGGATGCTCGAGCAGGGCGCTCTATTGAGCTCGACGAGCGTGCCCGGCGATGTCGTCGATCGGATCTTGGCTCGCTTCGACGACGTGGATAGCGACGGACGCCTGCGCGGTCCCGGCGTGCTGGGTTTGACGGCCGTTCAGACGACCGTGAATCAGCGGCTTGCAGCCCGGCTCGGTTTGAAGCTCCCCGAACGTTTGGCCCAATCACGCTGAGCGGAAGGACAGCAAGATGCAAGCCACTGCGAACATCGACACTCCGGCCCCGGCGCGCGCGACGCGGTCGTGGCGAACGTTGCGACTACTGGCCCGCGCCATCGCCACTGCACGGCGCCGGAGCTTGGTCGGCGACATTCTCGTCG